>NZ_ALVC01000260.1:0-6612 GCF_000293195.2 Sphingomonas sp. LH128 | reverse complement strand
GTGCCCGGCTCGGCGTGACAACGCGCAGCGGCATCATGCCCTATGTGACGGGCGGCCTGTCCTACGCCAAGGTGAGCAACAGCTTCGCGACCAGCAACGGGGCGAACAGCTTTACCGAAGTCAACCGCAAGGAAGATGCCTGGGGCTGGAACGTCGGCGGCGGCGTGGAAGCGAAGGTCGCGCGGAACTTCTCGATCGGCGCGCGCTATCTCTATACCCGCTACAATGCCGACGATTACCGTGTCGATGTCGGCGCGGGCACGGCTCCGCCGACCAACCCCTTCCGCATAACACCTTCCGGTGGGGCGAGCATCAATCGCGGCGACAAGTTCGATACCCAGAGCGTGATGGTGACCAGCAGTCTGCGTTTCTGATCAGTTCGATTGCAAGACATGGCCGCCGCGTTGAACTCTCGACGCGGCGGCTATTGCGACAGGAAAGGGGCGCAATGACGAATGGCGCTTCAACCTGATGGAGTGATCCGCCAGACCGTGTTCGACAAGTCGTCGGCGACCCGCAGCGCGCGGCGGACCGGATCGTAGGTCGCGCCTACCGCACACCCCCGGGACTTGCCGTCGGGTCCTATGAACCCGATCACGAATTCGCGCGGCTTGCCAGAAGGACGGCCGTTCGTGAAGGGAAACCATACCACCTTGTATCCCAGCCAGCTGGCGGTGATGCCAACTGCCGTGCTCACCTTCCGCACCATCTCGGGCTTCTACGGATGGACGCGCGGGTCTGCGTGATTGCCGTAGTAGCTATAGGGCCAGCCATAGAACGCGCCCGGATTAACCGAAGTCACGTAGTCCGGCACGAGATCGGCGGCACGCAGATCGCGCAAGGCCGCGTCGGTCCAGCGGATCTCGTCGTTGCTGACGTAGGATGCAGGGTCGTCAGGCGCTTCGGAAGCAGGACCGCATGCCGCCAGCGCTCAAGTCACGGGCAGCAGCGAAGAAGCGATCGACCTATTGCGCTCGGAAATCTCCTTGCAAGACTTCGATTACAATCGGTTGTAGCAGCATATGTTGCTTGCGGCGCAAAACGATGCGTATCGACCGGCTGCGCGGGAGCAGCTCGCACGGCAGCGACAGCGCGCCTGTGAACTCGCCGCGACGCCCATTCGTGAACGATCTCGGACGAACGCTCGGTGGGGCAGGCAGCCTTGGCCTCAGGTGTCTCGAGACTGCCGGTCACGCCTGGCCGCTTTGGGGAGGCTCACGGCTTTCCAGCAGGTGCTTTAGCGCGGCGAGATCCTTCTCGACCATCGCGGCGTCCTGATCGAAATCGGCTTCGCTCATGCCCGGCTGCCGGAACAGCGTGAACGCCACCTGTGTGCCGGTCCCGTTCTCGATCATGCGCAGCGGGATGTAGATGACGGGCTTGCCCGGCAGCGTGACCCAATGGTCGAGCACGCCGAATTCATTGGGAGGGCTGAACCTGATCGTGGCCTCCCCCAGCGGTGTCTCTGCCCTCCACGTTTTGCCTTCGCGGTGAAGAGAGGACGACATGCCTTCCGCCCATTCCGGAAAGTTTTCGGGCTGGCTGGCAAAGGCGTAGGCCTCTTTCATGGAACGATCGATCGTCAGGCCGATCAGGCGGGCTTCGAGACTTGCCATCGCACAACTCCTTTGCCGGTATTCCGCGCGCGCCTCTGCGGGCCGGGGCAAAGGCGTTGGCCGATCGTATCGTCAAAGTTTGCTGGGCGACATCGGGAAAGCTGCCGCCATGTCCCGATGAGCGTGATCACGCGCTGGATGGCGAGAGCTGGCCGGCGTAGGCCACTATGATTATGACCGTGATCGCACAGGCAGTTTCCAGGGCCAGCGACCATTTGAGCATTGTGACAGCGCTCGGCGAGCCCGCGACAACCGATGGAACCAAACGCCATCTGTTGAGAGCGGCAAAGCCAAGCATTGCGCCGAAAAACAGGATTTTGGCGCCGATAAGCGAAAGCCAAGATCCGTATGACAAAGTGCCGAGGCCGTCTTTTGACGGATCAGCGATCAACCAGGCGTTAACGAGACCGGAGCCGATCAGCGCGGCGACGACAATGGTTCCGGCGTCGGCGAATTCGGCAAGATCGCATATCACCTGTGCGGGCTCCAACCCGCAGAACAGCCGCGTGGTGAACGACAGGAGCGCACCTAGCCAGAGCGCCGCGGCGAACAGATGGATGACGTCGCTGGCGTGAAGCAATGTTCCCGATGCTCCTTCACCCGCGCCAGCGTGACCTGCCCAGGCCGATGTCGCAAGGGCGAGAAGCGCGAAGACGGAAAGTAGCCACGGAGTGGGACGCCATGCGAGCGCAGCGCAAAACAGCACCAGAAATGCCAGGCGTGTCTGCACTACGTTTCCCAACGGTGTTGCCCGCAGGACCATGAAGACGGTTTCGGTGTCGAGCTCGTGCAGTTCCACCCCTGCCATGGCTGCCACATTGACGATCGCCCATGCTGCGGAAGCGACGATGGCAATGACCGCTATGCACAGAAGAACGATGCGCCGGGCCGGATCGTATGGCGGCCTGCGCCGGATCGTCCCGTAAAAGGGTAGCCCCGCCGCTGCCAACAGAAACAAGTAACTTGTGAAACGGGCGACGACGAGGGCGTTCACGCAAGCGCCCTTAGCGAACCGTGAAAGTATAGGAGCCCTCGACCCGGTGCTGGTCGGCGGCTACGGCATGCCAGGACAGCATATAGCTCCCGGTCGGCAGGGGGCGGGGGAGGGCGACCGAAAGGATCTTGCCGTTTGCCTTGGCGGTAATGCCCTTGATCGGCATCGGCTTGTGATCGGCCATGCCCGGCATACCCGTCATGACGAGGTCGACACCTGATAGCGGCCCGACGAGATCTTCTGAAAACGTGAGCGAGATCGCGTTGGCCTTGCCGACCGTCGCGTTTGCCGCCGGCATTGCGTTCACGAGCTTGGGATGGGCGAATACGATGGAAGGGGCGGCGGCAACGGCAAGGGCCAGGGCGGCGGCGGTAAGGGAAACCAGGCGCATGGAATGTCCTTTATCCAGTCGGGGAAGGATTCCGACCGACTTGCACCTGAAGATACGCGGCTGTCCGTTGCATCCCTCAAACACCGCTGGAGAATTTTCGCGCCTTCCGGCACTGAGGGATGTGCGCAGGCTTCGCGTATAAAGGGACGTGATGGATCATGGCGAGACTGGGCAGATGAACGACCTTGAGGATATGTTCGGCATCTTGCGTGACGAGCGAATGCCCGATGCGCTGTCCTCTATCAACGGCGCCGTGCTGGCCGGGGTTGCGGCCGGGCAGCAGCGTCTGGCGGTTCGTCGTGGTCTGCTGACGGGGTGCGGCGTGGCGATCATAGTAGGGCTGTTTGGCGCTTATTCCCAGCAACCGTCCGTCTTCGATCTGGGGCGCAACGACCGCGACGCGTTACTGACGATACCCGATGCCGCGCCCTCCCGAATTCTGAAAGTCTGAGCATGGTGTCGCTTTATCGGTATTGCGTCGTAGCGGTTGCAACGGCCCTGATGACGCTGGCGGCGCTGTGGATCGGACAGAGCCTGCGGGCAAACATGTCGGGTGAAAGCGGTCTGCATGTTGTGCTTCATCACGATCTCACGCTGGATGCGGAACAAGGGCGTCGTATCGACAAGCTGGAGCAGGATTTTTCGGTACACCGCCGCAGAATCGAAACCGAGATGCGCGCCGCCAATGCCGATCTGGCCGCTGCGATCACCCGCGAACATGCCTATGGCCCCGATGTGGAAAAGGCGATCGACCGCTCGCACATGGCCATGGGTGAATTGCAGAAGGCGACGCTGCAGCATGTCTTCGCCATGCGCAGGGTGCTGCGTTCCGACCAGACCGGCCGTTTCGACAAGGCCGTGGCAAAGGCCCTGACGTCGCCGCCGCAGGACTGACGCTGCGGTGACGGGTTCCGCTTCCAAGGACGATGCCAGAGACGATGCAGCCGCCGTGGCGGCAGCGCTGGCGGGGAAACAGTTCGGGTTCGACGTGCTTATGGAGGCGCATCGCAGCGCGGTGTTCCGCATGGTGCGCGGCTATCTGGACCATGAGGCCGATGCGCTGGACGTCACGCAGGACAGCTTCGTGGCCGCGTTCCTGTCGCTGCATCGCTATGATCCGGCACGGCCGTTCCGCGCCTGGCTTCTGCGCATCGCGCTCAACAAGTGCCGCGACTGGACGCGGCGGCGCGCGGTGCGGCGACTGTTCGCCTTCGCGCTACCGATCGAGGATGCCGCGCACGTGCCCGATGCACAGCCCGATCCGGAGGCGGCGTTGAAGTCCCGGCAGGAAGTCGCGCGGATTCACGCCGCCATCGCAGCCCTGCCCGATACGCTCAAGGAGCCGCTGCTGCTTTGCGCCATGGAGGGGCTGCCGCAGGACGAAGCCGCCGCGATCCTGGGCGTCAGCCGCAAGGCGGTGGAAACGCGCATCTACCGCGCGCGGCAGAAATTGTCGCACCTTGTCGAGGGATAGGGCGTCCGCTGACGTATTGAGAGGCATGACTTCGCCGGACTTCACCACCATCGCCCTCGATCGCCGCCGCCTTCTCGCCATGGGCGGGGCGCTGGCGGGTACTCTCGGCTTGTCCCGGCTGTTCCCGGCATGGGCGCGCAGCGGAACCGCCGGAATCGCCCATGCCGCTGCCGGATCGGGCGTGCTATCGGGCGAGAGCATCGCGCTGCAGATCGCCGAAAGCCACTTCGCCACCGGTAGCCGCTCGGGCCATACGGTGACCGTCAACGGCACTTTGCCCGCTCCGCTGCTGCGCCTGCGCGAAGGACAGACGGTGCGCATCGCCGTAACCAACCGGCTGCGGGAGCAGACATCGATCCACTGGCATGGCCTGCTGGTGCCGTTCCAGATGGACGGCGTGCCCGGGATCAGCTTCCCCGGCATCGATCCCGGCGAGACCTTCACGTACGAGTTCGCGCTGCGTCATTCGGGTACGTTCTGGTATCATTCGCATTCCGGCATGCAGGAGGCGATGGGCCTGTTCGGCCCGATCGTCATCGACCCCGCCGCATCCGATGCGTTGGCCTTCGAGCGCGAACATGTGCTGGTCCTGAGTGACTGGAGCCCGATCCACCCGCACGAGCAGATGCGCCGCCTCAAGATGTTGAGCGGCTATTTCAACCGTCAGAAGCAGACACTGGAAGGACTGGTGGCGGGCCGCGACCAGTCGCTGTCCGATCGCGTTGCCTGGGGCCAGATGCGGATGGATGCCAGCGACATCTCCGACGTGACGGGGTCGACGTACAGCTTCCTGATCAACGGCCATGGCACGGCGGAGAACTGGACAGGGCTGTTCGCTCCGGGGGAGCGGGTACGCCTGCGGGTGATCAATGCGTCGTCGATGACCAATTTCAACTTCCGTATTCCCGGCCTGCCGCTGATGGTGGTGGCGGCGGACGGCAACCTGGTCCAGCCGGTCGAGACGGACGAAGTGCAGATCGCCATCGCCGAAACGTACGACTTCATCATCGAGCCGGGGGCCGAGCAAAGCTATGGCATCATTGCCGAGGCGCTCGATCGTTCCGGGCAGGTCCGCGCGACCCTGGCACAGCGTATGGGTCTGGCTGCGTCGGTGCCGCAGCTTCGCAAGCGCCCGCTCCTGACCATGCGCGACATGGGCATGGACATGTCCGGCATGGACATGGGGCAGGACGGCGAGATCGACCTGTCCAAGCCCGCGAACGAGAGCATGTCGGGCCATTCCATGAAGATGCGCGATGCTTCTGTGGCGCCGTCCGTGAAGATGGGACCGGGTGTCGCCACGCTATCGCCGATGCCGGTGGACCGGCTGGCGGATCGTCCCACCGGGCTGGAGAACGTCGAGCATCGTGTGCTGACGTATGCGGACCTGCGTTCGCGCGATCCGAACCCCGATCCGCGCGTGCCGACGCGGCAGGTGGAGGTGCACCTGACCGCCAACATGGAACGCTACATGTGGTCGATGGACGGCACCGCAATGTCGCAAAACCCAGCGCCGATCCCCTTCCGGCTTGGCGAGCGGGTGCGCGTCACCCTGATCAACGACACGATGATGCCGCATCCGATCCACCTGCACGGGCACTTCTTCGAACTGGTACAGGGCGATCCCGGACACCGCGCGCGCAAGCACACGGTCAACGTCCTGCCAGGCGGCAAGGCGGCGTTCGACCTGACGGCGGACGCGGAAGGCGACTGGGCCTTTCACTGCCACATGCTGCTGCACATGCATGCAGGCATGATGCGCGTGGTCACCGTACGGCGCGATTCGGCGCAGGGAGAAGGCTGATGGCGCTGCGCAAGGCACTGCTGCCGATCCTTCTCGCGGCCGCTCCCGTACCGGCTTGGGGTCAGGATCACGCGGGGATGGACCATTCCATGATGGACATGTCGGCGAACGAGGCGCCTGCGGATCAGCCGGGCGATGCGCCAGCGCCGCTGCCGCCGCAGGACCACGCCGCCGACCACGTGTTCGCACCCGAACGGATGGCCGCATCGCGCAGCGCGATGATCGGCGAGATGGATTTCAGCACTTTCGCGCTCCAGATCGACCGGCTGGAATATCGGGCGGCCAACGGCAAGGACGGCTTCGGCTGGGACGGGCAGGCCTGGTACGGCGGCG
>NZ_ALVC01000259.1:0-38120 GCF_000293195.2 Sphingomonas sp. LH128 | reverse complement strand
GAAGACGAGATCGACCTTGCGGTCCATCAGAGCGGGAACGGTCTCGTCAACATGCCCCTCGACGATCCGCAGCGATACGTCGGGATGCTCGCGCGTGAATTCCGCCACGACGGCGCGCAGACCCATCTGTGCCTGCAAGGGGCAGATCGCGGCCACCAGTTCCTCGCCCAGCCCGCGCTTGGCAAGGGCGATGCGCTGCTGCGCCCGCTCCTGCTCGTTGACCATGAGCCGGGCATGCTCGAGCAGAGCCGTGCCCGCCGCCGTCAGCTCGACCCCGCTGGAACGGCGGTCGAACAGCCGCGCATCGATCTCGTCCTCAAGGGTCTTGATGCTGCGGGTAAGCGCGGGCTGCGTCAGGAAGACGCGCTCTGCCGCCCGGGAAAAATTGCCCAGCTCCGCAACCGCAATGAAGTGCCGCAACTGACGAAGATCCATGATCCCACCTCAAGCCCTATGACGGAAAGAGGAAGGGGAACCCGGAGCCGCCCCCGGGTCCAGAATTTAACGCTTCCTCCCCGCTCTGCGGACAATCCCCCGCCCTTATTTCCCTGCGGCGGGTGCCGCCGGAAGTGCGTCGATCCATGCCTTGAGATCGCGCCCGGTCTGCTCGGGCAGTTCGATCATCGGGTAGTGACCGACGTCGGGATAGTGGATGATCTTCATCGGCGCATTGGCGAACATCACCCGCGCGTCGTCGGCCCGGTCCTTGGGGATGACGATGTCTCGGTCGCCCCACTGCAGCAGCACCGGCACCTTCACCGCCGCCGCCGCGTCGCCCGCGCCCGACTTCCACACCGCCTTGGTGTTCGCCTCGTAATAGGTCTTCACCCGCGCGAAACCGCCGGGGATGTTGTTGGTCATGTAGTACCAATGGACCGTCTCGGGCTTCAGCCGCTCCGGACGCCCGTAGAGTTCGGCCAGCGAATGGCGGTAGAAGAACTCCGGCATGTAGTTGGGCACGAGGTTCGTGTGCACCCACAGGACCGATGAAACGAGAGCCGAAGTCTCGGTCGGAGGCGGCGCCTTGAGCGGCAGGGTAGAGACCGCCAGCGCGCGGACCTGCTCGGGATGGCGCGCCGTGTACATCGTCGCGATCGTCGCCCCGCTGGAGCTGGCGACGATGACCAACTTGCCAAGGCCCTTCTGCTTCACGAAACGCTCGATCAGTTCCACGACGCTCGGCATCCCCTGCGAGGCACGCGGATCGACCGACAGCCCGTAAGGCGGCCAGTCGAAGCGGATGACGCGGTAGGAGCCCTTGAGCTGGTCGGCCCAGCCGTCCCAGATCCGCAGGTTCGACATGGAACTGTGGAGCATCAGGATGACCGGCCCCTGCCCTTCGTCGCGGACATGCAGCTTGACGTCGCCGACCATCTCGAACTTCGACGGCCCGGTCGCCTGCTCGGCCGCGACAGCCTCATAGCTGGGGTTCCACCAGCCAAGCCGCATAGTGCCCAGCGTTCCCGCCGCGACGAGCGCCACTGCCGCCACCACGCCGCCGACGATCCTGCCCACCCGGCGGCTGCCCTTTGCGGAACTGCTTTCGGCCCGATCCCTGACGCTCATCCATGATCCCCTGTGCTGAAACGCCGATGATGACGGGGAGCGCGGCGCGGCTCCAATCAGTAGATTGCAATGAGCCATACCCGCACCGCATGGCGCCACACTCCGCGAGCCAATGTCTCCGGCAGGTGGGCAAACGGCGCCTCACCCAAGAATAAGCGGCGGAAAATCGCGCTATCGAACGCTCCAAACCGACAGAGGGAGACCAAGATGCGCCACGCCCCGCCCCCGCCTTATGTCCTCGCCACGTGCGCCTCGGCGCCGCAGTGCGTGTTCGCGAATGGCGCCGTGGACCGCGCCGCGATCGACCACAACATCGCGCAAACCATCGCCCTGGCCGAGCGGGCGGTCGGTGATCACGGGGCACGGCTGGTCGTGTTCCCGCAGTTCGGCCTGACCGGCTATGCCATGGTTTCCCCCGAGGCCTGGCACGACGCCGCCTTCGCGCTCCCCGGCCCGGAGATCGAGCGCATCGCCGAAGCCTCCCGCCGCACCGGCGCATGGATCGCCGTCCAGGTGCCCGAGCGCCACGACGCCTTTCCGGGTCGCCATTTCCTCTCCTGCGTCATCGTCGGCCCCGACGACGGCATCGCCCTCGTCCACCGCAAGGGCTATTCGCTATCGCTGCGCACCAGCCCGATCGATGTGTACGAGCGGTTCGTGGAAGTCTTCGGCAAGGAGGCGTTCCACCCCGTGATCGACACGCCGATCGGCCGTCTCGGCGCGGTGATCGGTGCCGAACTCCATTGGCCGGAAGTGTGCCGCTCACTGGCACTCAACGGCACCCAAGTGGTACTTAACCCCATAGCAGCCGCCCCGCACCTCGACTATCTGCAGCGAGCAGGCGCGCTTCAGGTCCGGCCTGTGCGGGCCTTCGAGAACATGGTGTACCTCGCCGCCGCCAACATCGCAGGGCCTGAAGACGCACCGCGCTCGACGATCTTCGACTACAAGGGCGTCTCGATCGCAAATCCCGCGCCCGATGCGCCGGACATCACGCTCGCAACGATCGACATCCCGGCGCTGGAAGCATGGCGGCGTGAGCCATCCGCCAATTTCCTCGCCCAGATCCAGGCCGACACCACGGTTCAACCTGATCCGAGCCATCACTGGCCTCGTAACGCATGGCCGGCGCATGCCCCCTCCGGCTTCGAAGATCTGATCGCGACGGAGGCGGCGGCATGGGACAAATTCAACGCCCAATGGGGATAGGCAACGGCTTGTTCGACCGATTGCATAGCGAACACGATTTAGATATACATATGACTGTGAAACATCCGATAAACAGCGAAGTATCGGCCAACTAATCATGAGTTTGAGGCCAGACAACGACCGGTTCAAGGCCCGCGATGCCGACGCCGTCATGACGTTTGGGCAACTGTGCGGGGCCCTGTCCTACTGCTCCGAGGCCACCCTTCGCGTCTTTGCGGGACAGGCCTTGCGCCATGCCCTAATCTCGGCGCTTCGCCAGGAAGGACACGCCTTCACCGACATGCGCTTTCATGCCTGGTTCGCGGGCTTGACCACCTTGTCCGACGAAAGCCCCAGACATGCCCGCGACCCGCGATCTGTGTGCAGCGCGATCCTGACCGAAGTTGCCAACTGGGACGATGCCATAATCGGCCGGCTGGCAGAGCAGCTCAAGACCGCCCTGCTGGCTCCGCTGGACAGTTCCGGGCACAACGCGAACGCCGAAGCCCACCGGATCGTCGAGGCCGCGCGCATGCTGGTTCGCGGATTGCCCTCGGCGGATTCCCCGGCCCCGCTTTCCGATCTCGCCGCATTGCACGACGCCCTTGCCTCCAGCATCGACTTTGCACCGTCTGAGCGAACGACCACGCGCCTCGCATTCGCTAATCGCCAGTTCGACGTCGCCATACCCGCTCCTCAAGCCCCCCTCTGGGCCATCGACATGCTCGCCGGGCGGCACTTGTGCGATGGACAAGGCTTGCGCATCGCCTTCCCCATGCCCGGCCTTGCGAGGCTGGAGGCCTTTGGCATGACCGATGGCCTTCGGCGACGCCAATCGGGCGCGCCGGGCCTGCTCGAAGCCGCTGGAAAGATGCTTTCACAGTTGCGCTCAGCACACGCCCTTGCGAGCTTCGTGCATGCTCCGGTGCCCGGGCGGCGCGGCAGTTCACGGGCGCCGATGCTGATGGAACTGCTCGCCGGGTTTGGCCCCTTGCGCTCAAGACAGATAGAAACGATGCTCGGCGCCTCACGCCTTGGCGTTACCGGTATGATCGAAAGTTGGGAGGCCCAAGGCGCGATCGGCCGAACGACGATCTCAGGTTCTCACCTGCTGGAACTGCGCGCGACGCCAAGGGACTTGCAAAGGCCCACCGCACCCGAGCCATCGGCATTCTCGGCCGGTGCTCTCGACGATTATGAGGCATCGCTCGAAGCGATCGATCGACTGCTGGCACGTCGCAACAATCTACCTCCCGTTGACGACGAAGACTGAAACGCCGCAAAATCGGCCTGCTCGGAGCGTATCGACTCCCAATTCAGCCCTGTGACCCGCTTTTGCGACCCTGCCGGAAAGCGCCCTTACAGCCCCGACAGGATCGCCCGACGACCACGGATATATAATTCGCCTCCCTGCGCTCAGAGACGCCCTCAGAGGAAATTCGAGTTTTTCGAGGCCAACACCTTATGATGTTGCCTCGATCGCGCTTCATCCCTCGATCAGCCCTCGGATCGCGCCAAGCAGTTCGTCCGTGGATGCGCCCGAGCGCGGAACGATCTTCAAGGTCAGTCCGCTTCGCGCCGAGCGGGCGTAGCGAAGCATCGGCTTCCCGTTCCCGGCCTTGACCACCAGTTCACCACCGCCGCTTTTCGTCTTGGCCACCGTCGCAGCGATCAGGCGCTTGGCGACTTCGGGGCCGGACAGCTTCACGCCAAGGTCGGTGCGCTCAGCGCACACCCCCCTGCCCTCTTCGACCATAAGCGCCAGCGCGCGCGGATCGCCGGTAAGCGGTTTGATGTCCCTTGCCACGCGCACGGTGATGTCATGGGTATCGGCAAAGACCGCCACGATCTCTTCGGGCAGACGCGCGACGTCGAGAAGACGGCTGAGCCAGGAACGCGAGATCTTCAGGTGCTCGGCCATCTCGCTTTGCGAGCCGTCGTAGAACTCATCCAGTGCCCGCATATACTCGTTGGCGCGCTCCCAGTCGGAAATGTCCTTGCGCGAGCGGTTCTCGATGTCCGAGACGCGGAACGCCTCCTCGTCCGACACGTGCTGGATGGTGACGAGGTATTCGTATTCGGGGTGATGATGCGTGCGCAGCCACTGCACGGTCCACCACCGGCGGACACCCGCGATGATCTCGTAGTCGTAATCAGGGTCGTTCGTCAGCCTGCGGACGATCGCCGGGATGCGCTGCTTCTTCGCCGAGAGGAATGCGTCGATCAGGTCCCGGCAACTCTCTTCATCGAGGTGATCGATGTCGCGATTGTGCAACCGCCAGGGGCGGCACCGAGCCGGGTCCACCCATTCGGTGCGGTCGGTCACGACCTTGCCCGAAGCGAGCCGCGCAAGGGTCTGGCTCCGGCTGGCCATGATGCTTTCGGACGGCGCCGAGGTGTCCAGCTCCGCATCCTCGAGCCCCTCGGTGAGGCTGCTCCCAAACCCGCGATTACCCTTTGCCATAGTCATTTCCCGTCCGCCGCAGCGTATAATCCTACCGCCGGTTGCCACGTGGCAACACCGGTATTCGTGTTCATTGTCGCCTTCGATCCAATTGCAGGCAATCACCGGATCGAATTTTACATCACTTTGAATTTATAGTGTTTTGTCGTTCGTTGCCACGTGGCAACAGATCAATCCACCTTCCCGGCGCGGCTTTCCCAGGTGCGCAAAACGTCCTGTTCAATGTCATGGCAGACGTCGTTGAGGAAGCGTACGCACCGATTATGGACCTCATGCGAGGTGACCGGGCGGTCGAGTTCGAAGACCGTCTTCATACGCGAACTGGCATTGTCGATCTCGGCGCTGACCTTGAGCACCGAGCCGATCATCGAGCCGCCGAACACCTGCCGCATCATCGCCAGGATCTCGCGGTGCATGGACTTGCTGTCGTCCACACGGCTGGCGACGAGGCGGATGAAATTGTAGGCAGGCCTCACCCTGCCCCCCAGCTGCTCCAGCTGCTTCATGGTGGTACGGGCCATGTCGATGAAAGAGACGGTCGATGCGAAATCGATCACGCTGGGCGGCGCGGGGATGACCATGGCGTTGGCAGCCTGAAGCACGGCCATCGACACCATGCCCAGTGCCGGCGGCGGATCCATGACCACGATGTCGTAGTCGTCCACGACCTCGTCGATCGCCTGGGCAATGATGTCGATGATATCGAAGCTCTGGTTCTGGGCCAGGTAGCCGGCGATCTCGTACTCCAGGTTATAGAGCTTGAGATTGGCGGGGATCAGATCGAGCCCGAAGAAGTGCGTCTTGCGGATGATCGAACGCACGCCGAGCAGTTCGGGATTATGGAAGTGCCCATAGAGCGTGTCGTCCTCTCCGAGATCGACGTCCGGACGATAGCCGAACATCATCGTCGAGCTGGCCTGGCTGTCGCAGTCGATGAACAGCACACGGTAGCCGCGGATCGCGAAGTGCTGCGCCATATGCAGGGCGAGGGTGGACTTGCCGACGCCGCCCTTGAAGTTCGACACCGAAAGGATCGCCGGAGTATCGCCCGGCGCGCGCCACGGCCGCGTGCCGAAGACGGCGCGCATGTGATCGAGTTCCTCCAGCGTATATTGTACCCGGTGCCCGGACGCGGTGCGGTCTCGCTCGGGCAGGCGGCCGTCGCGCTCGGCCTCGCGGATCGCCGAGGCCGTCCGCCCGACCAGGGACGCTGCCTTGGAGATCGGGTAGGAGGGACCGACCTTGTGGCCGGTCTCCGGATCGAGCGCTCCGTCGCGGATACGCTTGAGAATGGTGAGAGCCTTGCGGTGAAGCAGGCCAAGGCTATCTTCCAGCAGTTCGTCGCCGCTGATGTCAGAAGGAGCAGGGGTCGTCGCCATAGATACCCGTCTTGTGAGTTTGAAGCCCGACCCTACCCGGGTTGGAAGTTTCGAGCAACGACCGTCCACCAGTGTTACAAAAGCACCGATGATCTCCGTGCTTTTTGCCCCGAAAAGAACGAAGGCGGCTATTGCCTCGATTCGCGCGACCGATGATCTCGGTGCCGTTGGCGACCTGCAGACGCAGAATCGCCCTTCAGGGGCAGCGCATCCCGGTTGTTTGCGAACGCAGGGGCGAGGTTTTCCCCAAAGACCGATGATGACGGTGCGCAGCGATGATGACGGTGCGTTTGAACGATGATCTCGGAGCGGTTGGGACCGATGATCTCGGAGCGCATACCTATTACAAGAATCCCTAATCAATATCCGATTCGCGAATCGGCTTGATTGAAAAACAGGGAAATTTGGCAGTGGCGCGAGAAAGGCACCGAGATCATCGGTGAGCTTGTAGGTTTCAACCGCCAATTCCTGCCGAAACTGCCAACCTCCTTGCCAATCAGGCCGAAACCTGTTGTCTAAGCGGGACATTACAGGTCCCTGAGTCGGGGCAGAGCAGGGCGACATGAACGGAGATAGCAGCAAGCCGATCGGACACCAGTACGCGCTCGCCATGCTCGATGGCGGCGAGGCGCGGGTGCGTTCACTTGCCCAGGCTGCCGGATCGCAATTGACGATGGATGCGTTTCTGCGCGTCCACGACGAGGAACCGGTTCCGGCGTTCCTCCATTCGGCGCTATGCGCCATGTCGCTGCCGACCAAGCGGCCCAAGGACGAGACCCAGCCCATCCTGCGCGAAGATGGCAAGTATGCGCTGGCCATCAATCCGCGTCCCGTACTGCAGACGGTGGACGGCAAGCCGGTGCTGCGCAGTCTCGGTGTGCCGTATGGCGCCTATCCGCGCGTCGCGCTCATCTATCTGCTATCGCAGGCCGTCTCGAAGCGGTCGCGGGACGTCTATCTCGGGCGCAACTTCACCGAATGGATGCGCAGGCTCGGCTACCAGACCGTGTCCTATGGACCGCGCGGCACGGCGAACCGCATGCGCGAGCAGGTCGATCGCCTGCTCGCCTGCGAATGGCAGATCCGCTGGGACGGCACAGAGGCTGGCGATAATGCTTTCGCGGTGCGCGACGTCAAGATTTCCAACGAATATGCCGGATCGCTCGAGAAGAACGGGGCCTTCGCGCGCGAAATCCGCATGTCAGAAGGGTTCTATTCGCACCTGATCGAGCATGCGGTGCCGCTCAACGAAGTCGCCATCCGCGAACTCAAGGGCACGCCCACGGCGCTCGACCTCTATACGTATCTGGCCTATCGGCTGCCGCGTATCGGCGTGGACAAGGGGCAGACAATCTCCTGGGACCAGCTGGCGCGCCACCTCGGCAACGACGCGGACAGCAAGCGTTTCCGCCAGACCGTGCGCGAGACCATGCAACTCGTCTCGGCAGTCTACCCGAACGCCAATATCGACATGTCCGGGCGAAAGGTCGTGCTTTATCCCTCGCCGGCGCCGCTGGAGCGCAAGCTGGTCGGACCGCATCTGCGGCTGCTGGGCGCTCCCGCGGCAAAAGAGGCACCGAGATCATCGGTCCCGGCGAAGGGCAGCAGCAAGCTTCGCCCGGATTCCGGAAATGCCGCGTCCGACGAACCCCTGCTCGACTTCCCGAACGGCAGCATGAGCTTCGGCGCGCGGGAAGCCGCGTTTCGCAAGATCGGCCTGGACAAGGGCCATCCCTGGGCGGTGGACCAGATGGCCGACGCATTCCGCGCCGGCTTCCCCGGGATTTCGCGCAAGCGCAGCGAAACCGAGTGGTTGCGGGTGTGGGACGCCTTCGTCGTCAGCTATGCCAGACGGCGTAGCGCTACCGAGGCCGAATGACCGATGATGTCCGAGCCGTTTGACGGCTGCGGGCACGCCATGTCACTCGCCTGACAGTTCGATCAGGCTGCGGAAGTTGCGCGTCGTCGGAGAGGCATCGCGCAAATGCAGCATCAAGAGCTGGCTGGAGAACGGCATCTCGATCGACCGGAAGGTCAGCGTATCGACATTGAAGCGGGCAAGCGAACGCGACAGGATCGTGATCCCGAGCCCTGCGGCGGTAAGTCCCACGAGTGTACCGAAGCTGTCGGCCTCCAGCGACACGGTCGGACGGAAACCGAGTTCCTCGCAATGGAGGCCGAGCATCTCGTTGAAGCCGGCGCCGTTCATCGAACTGAAGAGGATCAGCTGTTCGCCTTCGATGTCGGCCAGCGTAAGCGGGCGATCGTACCGGGTGAACGGGTGATCGCGGCGCATCGCCAGCATCATTCCCTCGCACTGGAGCGGAAGCATCTGCATCTGCGGCAGCAGCGTCAGCGGTGAGAAGGCGCGCAGGATACCGATGTCCAGCGTTCCGCGCTCGACGCCGCTGATCTGGTCCTCGCGCGGGAGTTCGTGCAGTTCGACGCTCACTTCCGGAAACTTCGCCCGGAACCGGGCGAGTGCGTCCACCACATAAGGGGTGAACGGCACCGAAGGCGAGAAGCCGAGGCTGAGACGGCCGACCTCTCCGGAATCCGCCAGCCGGGCAATGCGGGCGGCGCGGTCGGCCTGCGCCAGCGTCTCGCGCGCGTGCGGCAGGAAATGCAAGCCGGCCCGGGTCAGCTTGACGCTCCTGCTGGTGCGTTCGAACAGGCGCACGCCCAGTTCGTCCTCCAGTGCGCGGACCTGCTGGCTAAGGGGAGGCTGGGAGATTCCCAGGCGCCGGGCTGCGGCGCCGAAGTGCAGTTCCTCGGCCACGCAGATGAAGTAGCGCAGGTGCCTGAGCTCCAAGGGTCATGCTCCGATTGATAGGTTTTGGATATTGATCATGCCTCCATATATATTGGACAGAAAAGATCCAAGCGCGCATCGGCGATCCCGTGAGGGTTCCCTCTCACGATGCGGCCGGCCAACACCGCTCCCGAACAACAAGGCGGGTGACCGATCCGTTTCCTGACCCGGCATCGCCGGCCGGGCTTTCGTCTTGCGCCTCGGGCGCGGCGGGGCAGGGCGGTGCGCCGGTCTACGACGAGGATGGCGTTGAAGGGGTCGCGAGGCGCGGATCGACCGTGTCTTCGCGGCGCATGGAGAAGTCGATGATCGGTATCGTCAAAGTCGCCCTGAACCGCCCGCTGACGTTCATCGTCATGGCCATCCTGATTGCCGTCGGCGGTATACTCGCGGCGTTCAGAACGCCGGTCGACATCTTTCCCGAGATCAAGGTTCCGGTGATCGCGGTCGCCTGGCAATATGCGGGTCTGCCGCCGCAGGACGTCGGCGATCGCATGATCACCCCTTACGAACGCGTACTGACCACCACCGTCAACGACATCGAACACGTCGAGAGCCAGTCCTACCAGGGCATCGGCATCGTCAAGATCTACTTCCAGCCGGGCGTCGATATCCGCACCGCGACGGCGCAGGTCACCTCGATCTCGCAGACGATCCTCAAGCAGCTTCCGCCGGGTGCGACGCCGCCGCTGATCCTCAACTATTCCGCTTCCACCGTGCCGATCCTGCAGCTTGCGCTATCGGGCAAGGGGCTGACCGAGCAGCAGCTTTTCGATCTGGGCCAGAACCAGATTCGTCCGCGCCTCGTCACCGTGCCCGGCCTTGCCATGCCGTTCCCGTCCGGCGGCAAGCAGCGTCAGGTCCAGATCGACCTCGATCCGCAAGCGCTGCAGGCGCGCGGGCTTTCAGCGCAGGACGTCGGCAACGCCATTGCCGCACAGAACCAGATCAACCCGGCTGGTTTCGTGAAGATCGGTGCGACCCAGTACAGCGTGCGCCTCAACAACTCGCCGAGCACGATCGACGCGCTCAACGACATCCCGGTCAAGGTCGTCAACGGCGCCACCATCTATATGCGTGACGTCGCCTACGTGCGCGATGGCAGCGCGCAGCAGCAGAACATCGTGCATGTCGATGGCAGCCGCTCGGCGCTGCTGACCGTGCTCAAGAACGGCGCAGCCTCGACGCTGGCCATCGTTAACGGGGTGAAGGAGGCCATGCCTTCCATCCAGCAGACGCTGCCCGACACGCTCAAGGTCCTGATCGTGGGCGACCAGTCGCTGTTCGTGAAGGCGGCGGTCAGTGGCGTCATCCACGAAGGTGCGATCGCCGCCGCGCTGACCTCGCTGATGATCCTCCTGTTCCTCGGCTCCTGGCGCTCGACGGTGATCATCGCACTGTCGATCCCGCTGGCGGTGCTGGCCGCCGTCATGGCGCTGGCGATCTTCGGGCAGACGCTCAACGTGATGACGCTGGGCGGCCTTGCGCTCGCGGTCGGCATCCTCGTCGATGACGCGACGGTGACGATCGAGAACATCAACTGGCACCTCGAGCAGGGCAAGGGCGTCGTGGAATCCATCCTCGACGGCGCGGCGCAGATCGTAACGCCGGCGTTCGTCTCGCTGCTGTGCATCTGCATCGTCTTCGTGCCGATGTTCTTCCTGCCGGGCGTCGCGGGCTATCTTTTCGTGCCGATGGCGCTGTCGGTGGTCTTCGCGATGATCGCCTCGTTCATCCTGTCGCGCACGCTGGTGCCGACCATGGCGATGTACCTGCTCAAGCCGCATGCCCCGCACGGCGAGAACCATCACAACGCCGGAGAGCCAGGCTCGCGCAACGTGTTCGTCCGCTTCCAGCGCGGCTTCGAGGCGCGGTTCGAAAAGGTGAGGGCGGTCTACATCAGCCTGCTGCGCCGGGCGTTGGGATCGAGCAAGGGCTTCATGATCGGCTTCCTTGCGATCGTGCTCGTCTCGTTCGGACTGATGCCATTCCTGGGCAGCAACTTCTTCCCGGCGGTCGATTCCGGGCAGATCGCCATGCACGTGCGGTTGCCCGCAGGCACCCGCATCGAGACTTCGGCCTCGCGGTTCGAGGCGATTACCAGCGAGATCCGCCGGATCATTCCGGCAGAACAGCTTGGCACCGTCACCGACAACATCGGCCTGCCGGTCAGCCCGCTCAACACCATCTATTCGAACAGCGGAACGATCGGTCCGCAGGATGGCGACGTTCTGGTCACTCTCAAGGAAGGCCACCAGCCGACCGAGCAATTCGTTGATCGTCTGCGTGTGGAAATGCCGCGCCGCTTCCCCGGCGCCACGTTCGCCTTCCTGCCCGCCGACATAACCAGCCAGATCCTCAACTTCGGTTCGCCTTCGCCGATCGACATCCAGATCGCGGGCAAGGACCAGGACGCCGCGCGTATCTACGCGCACAAGCTGATGACCAGACTTTCGCGCATTCCCGGGATCGCCGACATGCGGCTACAGCAGCCCGCGCGCTCGCCGCAGCTTGACGTGGAGGTCGATCGGGCACGCATCGGTCAGTACGGACTGAGCGAAAGGGACGTGACGACCAGCCTTGCCAGTTCGCTGGCCGGCACGGCGCAGACCGCCCCTCTGTTCTTCGTGAACCCGGAAAACGGCGTGTCCTATCCGGTCGTGGCACAGGCGCCGGAGTATCAGGTCGGTTCGATGAACGCGCTGTCGGACATCCCGGTCTCGGGCACTGCCGGAACGCCCACGCAGCCGCTCGGCGCGCTGGCCTCGCTTACCCGGTCGAGCACGACCTCGGTGGTCTCGCACTATAACATCCAGCCCGTGATCGACATCTATGCGACCACGCAGGGCCGTGATCTCGGCAATGTCGCGGCCGCCGTACAGTCGGCGATCAGTTCGCTCGAGAAGGAACAGCCCAAGGGCACGACCGTCACGATCCGCGGCCAGTACCAGACCATGAACACCGCTTTCTCCGGCCTTGGCTTCGGCTTGCTGGGGGCGATCTTCCTGATCTACCTGCTGATCGTCGTGAACTTCCAGAGCTGGGTCGATCCCTTCGTCATCATCACCGCGCTGCCCGCCGCGCTTGCCGGGATCGTATGGATGCTCTTCGCCACCGGGACCACGCTTTCGGTGCCTGCCCTTACCGGCGCGATCATGTGCATGGGCGTGGCGACCGCGAACTCGATCCTCGTCGTCAGCTTCGCGCGCGAGAAACTCGCCGAACTGGGCGATGCCACCAAGGCGGCGATCGAGGCGGGCCTCGTGCGCTTCCGCCCGGTGCTGATGACCGCGCTTGCGATGATCATCGGCATGGCGCCGATGGCGCTCGGGCTGGGCGAGGGCGGTGAGCAGAACGCCCCGCTCGGCCGCGCGGTGATCGGCGGCCTGATCTGCGCTACGATCGCAACTCTATTCTTCGTCCCTACCGTGTTCAGCTTCGTCCACCGCCGCCGCACCCATGGCGACGAGCAGACCCGTTCGATGGAAATGCAGCCCAGCCATGCTTGAACCCGAGATCACTGAAAACACCGCTTCCGTCCCCGGCCCGTCCAGCGGAACGCTGAAGAAGGTCGGCATCGGCGCCGCCGTCGTCGCGCTGGCCGTCGTCGCCTTCGGCGTCGCGAGCCGGATCAGCGCCACCAACGACCTCGAGGCGGTGGCCGCAGACGCTGCGGTTCCGACCGTCACCGTCGTTTCGCCCGCCACGGCCGAGGGCGGCGACGGGCTCGTCCTGCCGGGCACGATCCAGGCCTACAACAGCGCCGCGATCAACGCGCGGACCAACGGCTACGTCCGCCGCTGGCTGGCCGACATCGGCGATCACGTGAATGCCGGGCAAACGCTCGCCATCCTTGACGCGCCCGAGATCGACCAGCAGCTGGCACAGGCCAAGGCGGACTACCAGACCGCGCTCGCCAACCAGCGCCTTGCCGCGACGACATCGAAGCGCTGGCAGTCGATGCTGGCGCAGGATGCCGTCTCACAGCAGGAAGCGGACGAGAAGGCGGGCGACCTCGCGGCCAAGACCGCGCTGGCGAATGCCGCGCTGGCCAGCGTGCGCGAACTCAATGCAAAGCGCGGTTTCACCCAGCTTTCCGCGCCGTTCAGCGGTGTCGTCACCAGTCGCTCGGCCCAGATCGGCGCGCTGGTGGTGTCGGGTAACGCGGCATCGCAGCCGCTCTTCACCGTCTCCGACGTACACCGCATGCGCATCTACGTGCGTGTGCCGCAGGTCTACTCTTCGCAGATCCATGCGGGGATGAAGGCCAGCCTCGATCTGCCCGAATTCGCAGGCCGCGATTTCGAGGCGTCGCTGACCCGCTCGGCCAATTCGGTCGATGCCCAGTCGGGCGCCATGCTGGTCGAACTGCAGGCGGACAATTCCGACGGCGCGCTCAAGCCCGGTGCCTTCGCCCATGTGCGCTTCGCCATCGACGGAGTTGGCGGTGGTTTGCGCCTTCCCGGCAGCGCGATCATGGCGGCGGAGGACGGCCCGAGCGTCGCGATCGTCGGCAAGGACGGGACGGTCACGCTGCGCCGCGTCACCATCGCCCGGGACGAGGGCAAGACCGTGCTGGTCTCGGTAGGCCTGAAGCCCGGCGACAAGGTTATCGATTCCCCGCCGGACTCCATCCGCACCGGTGACCGCGTCCGCGTCGCCGCGCCGGATGGGAAGGGCGCCAAGGAGGCCGGCGGCAATGGCTGACCCCATGGTTGACAGGGGCAGGGGCATGCTCGCCCGGACGCTGGGCCTGTCGGTCGCTCTCGCGCTGGGCGCCTGCACGATGGCACCGGACTACCAACCGCCGCAGACCGCGGCGCCCGCGCAGTTCAAGGAAATGCCCGGCTGGGCTGCCGCGACTCCGCGCGATGCAGAGGGCAGGGGGCCTTGGTGGGACGTTTACGCCGATCCCACGCTGGCCGATCTCGAGGCACGCGCGGCCAAGGCCAGTCCGACCCTTGCGGCAGCCCTTGCGCGGTACGACGCCGCGCGCGCTGCGGCGCGGGTGGAGCAGTCCGATCTGTTCCCGCAAGCGGGCGTGAGCGGGCAGGCTTCGCGCGAGCGGCTGTCGGCGAACCGGCCGCTCAGCACCGGAAGCTCCCGCAAGTATAATGACTATACCGTGGGCGGGTCGATCGATTACGAGCTGGACCTGTGGGGCCGCATTCGCAACCAGGTGAAGGCGACCACGGCGGAATCGGATGCGAGCGCCGCCGATCTCGCTTCCGCGCGCCTCAGTCTGCAGGCTGCGGTTGCGGACGCCTATTTCCGGCTGCGCGGGCTCGATGCGCAGGCGCAAGTGCTCGACCGTTCGGTCGAGGCTTTCGCCCGGGCTTATGACCTGACCGACAAGCGGCACATCGGCGGCGTCGCCTCCGGGATCGACGTCAATCGCGCCCGCACCGTCCTCGGCAATGCGCGCGCGCAAGTGGCGACGATCGCCAACCAGCGCGCCGCCACCGAGCACGAGATCGCCGCGCTCGTCGGCGAAGTGGCGTCCGGCTTCGATCTGCCGGTGGCGGTCGGCGATTTCGCGCCGCCCGCGCCTCCGGCGGCGACGCCGTCCGATCTGCTGCAGCGCCGCCCGGACATCGCCGCTGCGGAGCGGCGGGTCTTCGCCGCCAATGCCCGCATCGGCGTGGCCAAGGCGGCGTTCTTCCCCTCGCTGACGCTTGGTGCGGCGGGCGGGTGGGAAACCACCAATGGCCAGTTGCTGACGACGCCGAACACGTTCTGGTCGCTCGGTCCGCTCACCAGCCTGCTCACGATCTTCGACGGCGGCCGCCGCTCGGCGCAGGTCAAGATCTCGCGCGCGGACTACGAGGAGACGGCAGCGGACTACCGCGAAACGGTGCTGACCGCCTTCCGCCAGGTCGAGGATGCGATCGCGGCGATGCATCACCTTTCCTCCGCCGCCGTCGCGCAGAAGGAGGCGGCCGACGCCGCGCAGCGCACGCGGGACATTGCCATGTCCCGCTACCGCGACGGTGCGGCCGGTTACCTCGACGTGGTGACGGCGCAAACCGACGCTCTCGATGCTCAGCGCGCCTACATCTCAGTTCAGACGCAGCGGATGCAGGCGAGTGTAGCCTTCGTGAAGGCGGTTGGCGGCGGCTTGACGGAGTTTGGCGGCTCCATGTCGGGCGATTGAGCCAATATTAGGTCAGTTGAGCCGGAGTTCGCCCTGACGCGTTTCGCTTCTGCCCGGCGGGGCGGGCTGGGGCATGGCGGCCGATCGCCCCATCAGGCACCGGGCTCCGCCGACCAGCGTATAGACCGCATGCCGCCCGGCTCCGCGGTTCTGGTGATCGACGCGGAAGCCCTGGTAATGGCGCCGGACCAGTCCGGCCTGCACCAGTTCCGATACCGCGCGGCTCAAATTGGTCTTGCCCGATTTGCGGATACGCTCGTGCACTTCGGCGGCGATCACCGCTTGCGCTGCGGCCGGTTCAGCCGGGGCTCTGCCGGATGAGAGCAGATCAAGGCGCACTTTTTCAGCCAGAATCAGTCGCTTAGGATCGCGCGCACCCATCGGAGCGAGTGCGTCGCAAAGCCAGTCGCGCAGCAGGGTAGTGCGGCCCTCGCGCAGGATGAACGGCCCGGCGCTGCCATCGGGCCGCGCGATTTCCGCGATAAGGCTCAGCACCATGAAGGCATAGCGCGGCCGCGAACTTGTCTGTGCCACGCGGTCCAGCAGGTCCGCCATGTCGCTGGCCTGCCCGCGATGCGGGGAGAGGGGCGTGTGAAAGAACATAGCGAGGCAAAATAGAGCACATAAACGGAATCGTGAGAATCCCCTTTCCGGGCCGCGCTTCGCTTTGTCAGCAATGACACTTTACCGGCGGCAAAGTGTCACGGGTGAAGGTTTCCCATGAGCCGCTGATTCGAACATCACTGCGGACCTCTCAAGCCAATCCGCGCAGCGCCGTCATTTTGCGACATTTGATAGAATTGGTAAGACCGAATGCAATATTGCGCTCGGTCTTGGGCGCCTCAGCCAAGTGCATGTGCCGCGAACTTCGGCTGATTCCTGAGGAAAAGTGTCATTTCCGGCACTTACCTCATGTCTGATGGCGCGCGCTTCGACAAATCGCCACGGCGAATGGCAACAGGAGCATCATCGCCGGGAAGATGTTGGCCACCACTGCTTCATTCCAGGCGGCCCCCCTCGTATGGTCCGCAAGCCGATCACGGGACGAAAGTCTTGCAATTGGCCGGACAGGTTTCCGCTTCGAGGAGACCTGGGGAACAATGGCCCCGCCACAAGAACGGGGTGATCGCCGGTCATTTCCCGAACCGCGCGGCTCGCAGGCCGCGCGGGGGAACGGCCGGAACGGTAAGACCAATGATGGGGATGATGTGATGAGGCTGCTTTCGTCTGTACTTTTGTGTTCCGCCAGCCTGGCCGGTCTCTCGACCCCCGCCCTTGCGCAAAATGCGGATACTTCCGCTGACGAAGCGGTCGCCGGCAACGTCATCATCGTCCAGGCTCGCCGCCGCGACGAGGCGGTGCAGGATGTTCCGGCAGTCATCGACACGGTGACGGCGGACGACGTGGCCAAGCTCAACATCCGTGACTTCAAGGAAGTCTCCACCCTCGTCCCCGGCCTCCAGCTCACCACCGAGGCGAACGGCGTCGGCGGCGGCGGCCGCCTGCGCGGCGTCAACTTCGACGTCTCGGCCAGCGGCACCAACCCGACGGTCGAATTCTACTTCAACGACGCGCCGATCACGGCGGGCGTGATCCTGCAACAGATGTACGACATCGGGCAGATCGAAGTGCAGCGCGGGCCGCAGGGCACGCTGCGCGGTCGCGCCGCGCCTTCGGGCTCGATCACCATCGGCGCCAAGAAGCCCGACCTCTACTCGGTGGGCGGCTTCACCGATATGACCGCCAACGATATCGGCACGCTCAACTTCAAGGGCGGCTTCAACCTGCCCATCATCGAAGGCATCGCCGCGATCCGCGTCGCCGGTGTCTGGGACGAGAACGAGGCCGACCGCGTCCGCCCGATCACTTCCGCGCGCGATCCCTTCCAGCCCACCAAGAGCGGCCGCATTTCCGCTATCGTGCAGCCCACCGACTGGCTCAAGTTCGAGGGCATGTACCAGAAGATGGACCGCAAGGCCCGTCTCTACGATCAGGTCGCGTCCTTCAGCGAAGTGAACCCCGACGCAGCTGCGAGCCCGGTCTATATCGACAGTTCAGACCGCCGCTCGATCATGGAATCGCCGCGTCCGATCCACCAGATCTACGACATCTACAACTGGCGCGCGGAGGCATCGGGCTTCGGGCAAGTGCTGATCTATCAGGGCCAGCACTATACCCAGAAGATCACCGGCATCGAAAATTCGGACGAGGCCAACTTCTTTTCCGCCGGAACCGTTCAGGACACCTATTCGTCGCCCAAGGCGACCTCGCACGAAATCCGCCTGCAGAACGACGCGCGCATCGCTGACATCTTCGACTATGTCGTCGGCTTCTTCGACTACAAGAACGACAACCCGACGACCCTCAACCGCCCGACGATCCTCGGCTATCCGACGAGCGCGACGACCGGCGCCATTTTTGGCATCGTCAACACCGCCATCGACCGTACCAACACCAGCCACGAGCAGTCGTTCTTCGGCAACCTGACCGCGCACCTGGGTGAAGGGACCGAAGTTTCCGGCGGCGTGCGCCACATCTCCTACACTTCGCAAAACGGCCTGTTCATCAACGGCGCCTCGACCGCCACGACCGGGCAGGATGCGAAGAAGTGGATCTACTCCGCCTCGGTGAAGCACAACTTCTCGCCGGATTTCATGGTCTATGCGAGCACGGGAAGCTCCTGGCGTCCCGGCATCAACGTGGTCGGCGATTTCAGCCAGCGCATGTCGGAACTGGAGGACAGCTTCGTCAACCTGCCGCCGGAAAGCTCCAAGTCCTATGAACTGGGCTTCAAGAGCACGCTTATGGGCGGCCGCATGCGCCTGAACGCGACGGCCTACCACCAGAAGTTCAAGAACTATCCGTACCGCACCGGCGGGCGCGGGGTCTACTTCGTCGATTACACCAACCCGGACAACCCGGTGGTGACCCAGTTCAACTTCGTCGGCGCCGTCCCGGTCGAGGTCAACGGCATCGAGGGCGACGTTTCGATCGACGTGATGGACGGCTGGAACCTGGGTCTCGTCGCCAGCTACTCGATCGGCAAGATCAAGAGCGGCACGGTTCCGTGTAACGACCTCAACGGGGACGGCGTGCCGGACGTGATCACGTCCGCGCCTTCGCTGCCGGTTCTGCAGGCTGCGGTCGGCAGCGACAACATCTCGGCTTGCCAGGTCAACCAGCGCTCCGGCTTCCAGGCGCCGTTCAGCGCAACGCTGACCAGCGAATACAGCTTCGCGGTGAGCGATCACGTCAATGCGTACGTGCGCGGCCTGTTCAACTTCTTCGGCAGTTCGCGCGTCGATCCGGTGAACATTTACGACAACCTCGGCTCTTACGGTCTGGTCAATGTCTTTACCGGCATCCGCGACGCCAAGGGGGCTTGGGAAGTCTCGCTCTTCGCCAAGAACCTGCTGGACACCACCAAGACGCTGACCCGGACCGACCCGCTGTTCACGTCCTATCGCAACATTCTGGGGGGCGGCGCGGCGACCACGTTCACCAGCACATACAATGGCGTGACCACCACCGCCCCGCGCGAGTTCGGTATCAACGTCCGCTACGCCTTCGGTAGCCGCTGAGCCTTACTCCGTCGCCGATTGCCCCGCCAATAAAGCGGGCAATCGGCGGCGCAGCAGCGCCACGAACAGGCTGACCTTGGGGGAGAGGTGCTTGAGGCGTGGATAGACGGCCCAGATCGGTTCGTCGTCGGGACATTCTCCGGCGAGCACTTCCTCCAGCCGGCCCTCTGCGATCGCCGCTGCCGTATAGAACGCGGGCAACTGGCACACGCCCATGCCCTCCAGCGCCGCTTCCAGCACCATCGTTCCGTTGTTGCAGCGCCAGCGCCCTTCCGGACGAAAGGTTTCGCCGCGCTGGAAGTGCCAGAGCGCGGCCGAGCCGACGAGACAGTCGTGCTCCTTCAACTCGGCGATGCGTTGTGGGCGTCCCTTCGCGGCGAGATAGGCGGGCGCGGCGACGGTGACCATTGCCCGCGAAGCCACCCGTGTCGCGACGAGGCGCGAGTCCTCCAGATGCCCCGTGCGGATGGCGATGTCGTAGCCGTCGCGGATCAGATCGACGACGTCGTTGTCGAGGTCGCAGGCGATCGCGAGCCTGGGATGCTCACGCGCATACTCGCGCAAAACCGGGCCGATGAACCGCTCTCCCAATGTGTACGAGCAGGTGATGCGCAAGTTGCCGCGCGGGCTGCCCTGCGCGGTGACGGCGGCGATGGCGTCCTCGCGCTCGGAGATCAGGCGGCTGCCGGTCTCGTAGAAGATGCGGCCCGCTTCGGTCAGCCCCAGCGAGCGAGTGGTGCGATGGAACAACTGGCTGCCGAGCTTCGCCTCCAGCCGGGAAACGGCGCGGCTCATGTGCGTGACCGAAGCGCCGAAGCTGCGTGCGGCGGCGGTGAAGCTGCCGGTCCGCGCCACCGTCACGAATTCCTCGATGCCGTCCCAGGCTCCAATCACGATTTTTTCCACTCGGTTATAATGCTTTTCCCAAGAACCCCATTAACGACAATCCGGCAAGGCGCTAGAACCCGCGGCGAAAAGGAGACACCCCGCATGAAGACCCGCGCTGCCGTTGCCTTCGAGGCGAAGAAGCCGCTCGAAATCGTCGAAGTGGACCTGGAAGGGCCGAAGGAAGGCGAAGTCCTGGTCGAGATCATGGCGACCGGCATCTGCCACACCGACGCCTACACGCTCGACGGCTTCGACAGCGAGGGCATCTTCCCCTCGATCCTCGGCCATGAAGGCGCCGGGATCGTGCGCGCGGTGGGACCGGGCGTCACCAGCGTGAAGCAGGACGACCACGTGATCCCGCTCTACACGCCGGAATGCCGCCAGTGTAAGTCGTGCCTCTCGGGCAAGACCAACCTGTGCACCGCGATCCGCGCCACGCAAGGCAAGGGCCTGATGCCCGACGGCACCAGCCGGTTCAGCTACAAGGGCCAGCAGATCTTTCACTACATGGGCTGCTCGACCTTCTCGAACTTCACCGTCCTGCCCGAGATCGCGGTCGCCAGGATACGTGAGGACGCGCCGTTCCAGTCGTCGTGCTACATCGGCTGCGGCGTCACCACGGGCGTGGGCGCGGTGATCAACACCGCCAAGGTGCAGGTGGGCGACAACGTCGTCATCTTCGGCCTCGGCGGCATCGGCCTCAACGTGATCCAGGGAGCCCGCCTTGCTGGCGCGAACAGGATCATCGGCGTCGACATCAATCCCGATCGCGAGGAATGGGGCCGCCGCTTCGGCATGACCGATTTCCTCAATACGAAGGGCATGAGCCGCGAGGACATCGTGGCGAAGATCGTGCTGATGACCGACGGCGGCGCCGACTACACCTTCGACGCCACCGGCAACACCGAAGTGATGCGCACTGCTCTGGAAGCCTGCCATCGCGGCTGGGGCACTTCGATCATCATCGGCGTGGCCGAAGCGGGCAAGGAGATCGCGACGCGCCCGTTCCAGCTGGTCACCGGCCGCAACTGGCGCGGCACCGCGTTCGGCGGCGCCAAGGGCCGTACCGACGTGCCCAAGATCGTCGACATGTACATGACCGGCAAGATCGAGATCGACCCGATGATAACTCACGTCATGGGCCTTGAAGAAATCAACACCGCCTTTGATCTGATGCACGCGGGCGAATCCATTCGCTCGGTCGTGGTCTTCTGAAGAGGGAAATTTCGATGTTCACGCATATCATGGTCGGCGCCAATGACGTTCCGGCCGCCAAGACCTTCTACGATGCCGTTCTCGGCGCGCTCGGTCATGGCGAGGGCAACTTGATCGGCGAAGGGCACGGCGTCGGATACGCCACGTCTGGCGGCTTCTTCGCTGCGGTGACCCCGCGCGACGGCAATGCGCCGAGCTTCGCCAACGGCGGCACGATCGGCTTTGCCGCATCCGGTCCCGATGCGGTCGATGCCGCCCATGCTGCAGGTCTTGCTGCGGGTGGCACCTGTGAAGGCGCACCCGGCCCGCGCGAGATGTTCCCCGGTGCCTACGGCGCGTACTTGCGCGATCCGACCGGCAACAAGCTCTGCCTCTGGCAGGCACCGAAGGCCTGATGCGATGAGCCTGGAGACGATTTCCACCAACCGCAGCCACGGCGGCACGCAGGGCGTCTATCGCCACGACAGCGCCGAGACCAGAACGCCGATGACGTTCTCCGTCTTCGTGCCGGACCATGAGCCGGGCACGAAGCTGCCGGTATTATGGTATCTCTCCGGGCTCACGTGCACGCATGCGAACGTCACCGAGAAGGGTGAGTTTC
Source organism: Sphingomonas sp. LH128 (assembly GCF_000293195.2). Lineage (NCBI taxonomy): Bacteria > Pseudomonadati > Pseudomonadota > Alphaproteobacteria > Sphingomonadales > Sphingomonadaceae > Sphingomonas > Sphingomonas sp. LH128. The sequence goes on along the minus strand of NZ_ALVC01000259.1, from coordinate 16,272 downwards.
GTGCAGCATGCGCGCAGCATGGCGTGATCTTCGTCGCGCCGGATACCAGTCCGCGCGGCGACGACGTGCCTGACGATGAGAGCTACGACTTCGGCAAGGGCGCGGGCTTCTACGTCGATGCGACGCGTGATCCCTGGGCGCAGCATTTCCGCATGCGCTCTTATATCGAGGCCGAATTGCCCGCGCTTGTTGCGCAGCATTTCCCGGCCGACATGGCGCGGCAGGGGATCACCGGCCACTCGATGGGCGGACATGGCGCGCTGACGATCGCGCTGCGTAATCCTGATCGTTTCCGCTCGGTCAGCGCGTTTTCGCCGATCGTCTCGCCGCTTAATTGCCCGTGGGGCGACAAGGCGCTGACGGGCTATCTTGGCAAAGACCGTGCCGACTGGCGCGCTTATGACGCCTGCGCGCTGATCGAGGACGGCGCGCGCGTTCCGGCGCTGCTGGTCGATCAGGGGACGGCGGACGGCTTTCTCGAAGAGCAACTGCGCACGCCCCTGCTCGCCGCAGCATGCGAGAAGGCGGGGCAGGCCGCGACGATCCGCATGCAGGAAGGGTACGACCATTCGTACTACTTCATCTCCACGTTCATGCCGCAGCACGTCACCTGGCACGCGGAGCGCCTTCGCGCCTGACTTTATCTCTTTCGTCATTGCGAGCGAAGCAACCTGCCGCGGCATGGCACCGCCCTGGATTGCTTCGCTTCGCTCACAATGACGGAGGGTGTTTCCCTCTGATGCCTTACCACGGCATGGCGACGCGCAGGGTCATCAACGCCCTGCTAGAATGACCGGGGCGATCTGGCGGCTGGCCACTTCGCGCAGGACGAAGCTGCTGCGGATGCGCCGCACGTGCGGGAGCACCGACAGTTCCTTGCGGTAGATCATGTCGTAATCCTCCAGCGACTGCACGTTGAGGATCATGAGGAAGTCGGTGTCGCCCGTGACGAAGGCGCAGAACTGCATCGACGGGCTCTGCAGCACGGCGTTCTCGAAGTCCTGCAGCACCGATTCCGTTTGCGCGACAAGTTCGATCGAGACCATAACCAGCGTCCCGTAGCCCAGCGACCGGACGTTGAGGTTCGCGGAGTAATGGGTGATGTAGCCCGCTTCCTCTAGGATCTTGCGGCGACGGGCGACCGCCGTGCTCGACAGATGGACCTTCTCGCCCAGCCACACGTCCGATGCGCGCCCGTCGGAAACGAGAGCCCGCATCAGCTTGAGGTCGGTATCGTCGAGTTCATGCTGCGCGGGCTTGCCGCGCGCAGCATCCAGCCAGTGCAGTTTACCGGACTGCATATCCATCTTGTTGAGCGCCCCTTTTTTCAACTTCGAAACCATAGTGCCGAATGTCCTTTGGATTTCAAACAAAAGGGCGTGGGAGGGTGCGTTATTCCGACAGAATGTTGTCGAACCATCCGGTATCGCCACCGATCGGCATCCCGGCGGGGATCGGCGGGCGGGGGCGGCTCTGCTTGCCGATCTCCGGTGCGAGGCGTCCAGGGTCGCGCAGCAGCGCGGCCATCGAAATCTGCCACAGCGCATCCTCGGAACTGCCCTTCGCCTTCGCGAAGCCGCTGGCGGTTTCCTTGAGGTAGCCGTCGAGCAGGGCAGCGACGTCGGCGGGGGTATCGGCATCGGCCCGCGCCGCGGCGATCGCCAGCAAGGTCGCCTGCGAAATCCGGCGCGACACCGCATCGCCGTGCGCGGCCACGACCGGGGAGAGCTTACCCAGCAGCGTGCCAACGCCGGGCTGGCCTGCGTCGTAGCCGTGCTGGATGTGCAGGCGCGTCAGGCGCGCCGGTGCGAGCAGGCTGTCGAGCGTGACTTGCGCGGCGACTTGTGCGGCGACGAGCGGATCGAACACCGCCGCGCCCGCGCCGCGCATGACTTCGGGCACAGCCTCGGCGTCGGGGCGTGCGCTGCTGCCGCTCGACAGCATCATCGCGAGTGATGCGGGCACCGTCAGGACGCTGGGCGAAAGCGTGCCGACAAGCGCGTCGATCGCCTCCAGTTGCTGCGCGGCGGGGACCGGAGAGGGCGCGCTGCGCCCGTCGCCGACGACGGCGTATTCATAGTTCACCCCGCCTACCAGCTTGCCGGTGGCGTCGATCGAATAGCGGTGGAACAGCCAGATCGGCACGAACTTGCGCCGCAGGTTGGACAGCGGCTCGCCCGACAGAAGCACGCCGGGGCCGAAGTTCGCCAGCGCGATGCGGCGGACCTCCATCGTGTGGGCAAGGTCGGCTGGGGTGTCGTCGCCCTCGGTCCACATGTTGACGCCGGGCACCGCGAGGTCGGGCGCGCGGCCATCGACGTCGGTGCCGAAGATCAGGCCTGCCTTGTGGATCGCATCGGCCTTGGCGGCGGCTTCCACGTCGCCGTTTACGCCGGGGGCGGGCTGGCCGTAGAGCCAATCGACGGTGAACTTGTCCCACTTACCGATGCCTGTGGCGTAGGCGTCGCCGAGGTCCAGCTTGCCACCGGCGATGGCGACCTTGGGCGCGGGGTAGTCCATCACCGAGGCGCGGTCCTGCAGGCTGGCCTTGAAGTTGTGGACGAAGCCGATCGCATGGCCGACCTCGTGCGCGCCGAGCTGACTGATGCGGGCGAGCGCGGCGCGGACCGGGTCGTTGGGGCCGCCGGTGTTGTTCTGCGCGGTGCCGACGAGACCCTCGAAGATGGTGATGTCCTGCCGTACGCGCAGGGCACCAAGCACGACCACGCCCTTGACGATCTCTCCGGTGCGCGGGTCGATCACGCCGCCGCCGTAGGACCAGCTGCGGTTCTGGCGGTCGGTCCAGTTGACCACGTTGTAGCGCACGTCCTGCGGATCGACGCCGGGGGGCAGGATCTCCACCTTGAAGGCATCGACGAAGCCCGCCGCGTCGAAGGCGTCGGCCCACCAGCGCACGCCGTCGGCCAGCGCGGTGCGGATCGGATCGGGCGCGGCGCTGTCGATGTAGAAGACGATCGGCTTCTTGACCGGAGAGCGCGCGGCGGACGGGTCGGTCTTCTCCAGCCGGAAGCGGTTGGAATATTCGACCAGCATCGGCGTGCCCAGCGGGGTGCCGAAGTCATAGGCTTGCGTGGCGTGGCTGCCCGACCGGATGTCGAACTTGCGCGGCACGAAGCCGGGTTCGGGCAGCGCGATCAGCGAGGAATGGACGGTGACGCTGACCGCGCGGCCATCGGGGGCGAGCGTATCGAGTTCGCGGCCCGCACTGTCGGCGGTGAAGGTCTGGACCGTCTCCAGCTCGACGTTCTTCGGGAAGACCTTCACCGAGGCGGGATCGAGCGCGCTGAGCTTTTCCGACAGCTTGTAGCCCTTGGCGCTTTCGCCGATCGCGCCTGCCAGGTCCATCGCGTCGGTCATCAGCAGCGGGGTGAGGTCGACGGTGACGCCGCCTCCAGCTTCGCTCACCACGTCGAGCATGGCAACGGTGCTGAACGGGAAGCTGGCCTTTGCGCCCATCTGCACGCCCGCATCGCCGCTGGCGCGGAAGCGCGGGTTCTCGAACACGACCGCCACCTTGCCGCCCATGCGGCGGAAGGCGAGCACCTTGGTATCGCCCTGCATGCCCCGGTCGATGCGGATCGCGGCGGAGCCGAGGCCGGTCTTGATCGCCTGCGTGAACAGGTAGCGGCCCGAGGTGCCGTCGGCGGCGGGGGCGGGCAGGGTGAACAGCACCTTGCCCTTGGCGGCATCAACCTGCACCGGCAGCAGCGAACCATCGGGCGAGGAGGAGACTGGGGCGGGCGCGGCCCATGCCGGAACAGCGGTCATGCAAGCTGCAAACGCGCAACTCGCGACGAGGACGGGCTTCATGCGGGCGACGAATGACATCGTGAGTATTCCCCCTGTGGAGCTGGTGGCGAGCGCGTGAACCCCTCATCTCGCCGTTGCAGCAAAGCCTAGCGCAAACCTCGCGCAGCTTCCCCGAACTTATCGGGGTGGAATGGCGCGTCGTTGATGGAATCCTGCGCAGAGGATGAAAAAGCCGCGAAAATCATGCGCGAGTGCTTGGTCGCCTGCACAAGTCGCCTACCGCATCGGCGATGCTGCGCTGCATTTCGCGAATCACGGCGCGATCGGGTTCGGGAAAATGCGCGGGTTCCCGAGCACCCGCACCAATCTTGCGTAGATCACGATATTAACGCTGAAATCCATCAAGCGATCGGCAAAATAGCCGCAACTTTATTGGGATCATTCGCCCCCTTCCGGATAGTATCGACGGCATCAGGCAGCGATCCGGATCGGGGGCAAACCGAAATCCAAGACGGACACTGCCGGATGATGGGGTTCCCGCAAGGGTAGGCGGGAACGGGGAATACGGGTCTTTCATCAAGCGCTTTGCCGGCGCCGCCGCGAGGGCGGTGAGCACATCCGTGTGCCTGGAGGAACCACGTCCATTCCCCGTCCATCGGGATGAGGGCGCCTGTGGCGAGAGATTCGGTCACAGGGAGTTTTTCGCGATGCGCAATGTAGTCCAGGCCTCGGGCCGATCCTCGCAGCGCCGAGGCATGATGGAAAGCTTTTCAGCGCGTTCGGTCCGTGCCCTGCTGCTGGCAGGCGCGGCAGTGCCGCTGCTGCTCGCCGCTCCGGCCATGGCGCAAGGCGCGCCGACGCCTGCGGATGAGGAGCCGGTCAACGACATCGTCGTCACCGGTTCGCGCATCGTCGGCGACGGCTACAGCGCGCCGACTCCGGTCGCGGTGCTGGGCGAAGCGGACATCGCCGCGCAGGCCCCCGCGAACATCTCCGACTTCGTGAACCAGATGCCCGCCATCGCCGGTTCGGGCACTTCGGGCACGGCGTCAGGCGGGCTTTCGAACGCGGGTGCGGGCATCAACTCGATCGGCTTGCGCGGGCTGGGCGTCGGCCGCACGCTGGTGCTGGTGGACGGGCAGCGCTCGGTCGCCTCGACCGTGGGCGGCACCGTGGACATCAACACCATCCCGCAGGACCTGGTGAAGCGGGTGGAAGTCATCACCGGCGGCGCCTCCGCCGCCTACGGGTCGGACGCGGTGGGCGGTGTCGTCAACTTCATCCTCGACACCGGCTACAAGGGCTTCAAGATCGGCGCCGACACCGGCATCTCGACTTATGGAGACGCCTTCAACTACCGCTTCACCGGCACCGCGGGCTTCTCGCTGCTGGACGACCGGCTGCACCTGCTCACCAACGTCTCCTACTTCAAGCAGAACCGCGAGGAGGGGGTCGACCGCGACTGGAACAATTCCGGCTACTTCCAGATCAACAACCCCGCCTACACCGCGGACAACGGCGAACCGCAGCGGCTGGTCGGCAGCGGTTTCGGCCCGACCGGCTACACCGCCGGGGGCCTCATCACCAGCGGCGTGCTGAAGGGCACCTACTTCCTCGGCGAAGGGCAGACCGGGCAGCTCAACTACGGTAGCACCAGCACCAGCAACCCGTGGATGATCGGCGGCGACTGGCAGACCACGCTGGCCGGCCACGAAGGCACCAACACCCTGGTCCCGCTCGACAAGCGGCTGAGCGTGTTCCAGCGCATCGGTTTCGACGTGACGCCCGACATCGAGGTCTTCGGGCAGTTTTCCTACAACCGCTCGATCAGCGCCAGTTCGTACCAGCAGACGCCGAGCAGCACCACGATCCGGGCGGACAATGCCTATCTGCTCAGCCAGTACCCGACCGTGGCGGCGGCGATGGCGGCTGCGGACCTGTCGAGCATCTCGGTGGGCACGTCCAACGCCGGTTTCCCGATCCCGGGCAGCAACATCAAGCGGCAGGTCTACCGCGCGGTGGTGGGCGCCAAGGGCAAGTTCGACCTGTTCGACAAGCCGATGAACTGGGACGTCTACTACCAGAAGGGCGTCACCAAGGCGCGCGAGGAGCTGACCAACACCTGGATGAACTCGCGCATGGCTCTGGCGCAGGATGCAGTGTTCGACGGTTCGGGCAACATCGTGTGCCGCTCCACCCTGACTAATCCGGGCAACGGCTGCGTGCCGATCGACCGGCTGGGCACCAACGGCCCTTCGCAGGCGGCGCTCGACTACATCTACAACGACGGCAACCAGCCGCTGCGCCACCAGACGATCAAGCAGGACGTCGCCGCCGCCACCATTTCGGGCAAGGCCTTCGCGCTTCCCGCCGGCGATATCGCCTTCGCTACCGGCGTCGAGTGGCGGCGCGAGCAGATCAACGGTTCGGTCGATCCGGTCTTCAACTCGGGCTGGCTCTACGGCAACTTCCGGGTCAACCAGGGCAAGTACGACGTGGCCGAGGGTTTCCTCGAACTCGACGTGCCGATCTTCGACGGGATGAACGTCAACGCCGCCGCGCGTGGGACGCATTATTCCACGTCGGGCTGGGTCGGCACCTGGAAGGTCGGCGCCAACTGGCAGGCGCTGGACTCGCTGCGCTTCCGCGGCACGCTGAGCCATGACATCCGCGCGCCCAACCTCGATGAACTGTTTGCTGCGGGCACTGCGCGTACCAATTCGGTGATCATCCCGACGGGCGCGAATGCCCCTCAGACCGGATCGCTGCAGTTCGTGCAGAATGCCTTCGGAAACCGTGCGCTCAAGCCCGAAGTGGCGGACAGCTGGACGCTGGGCGCGGTGTTCGAGCCCAGCTTCCTGCCGGGCGTCTCGCTTTCGTTCGACTACTACGAGATCAAGATCAAGGACGCGATCGGGTCGATCACCGCGCAGCAGACGGTGGACCTTTGCTATGAGCAGAACGTCACCTCGTACTGCCCGAACATCCACTTTGTGAACGGGCAGTTGAGCACGATCGACCTCACCCCGATCAACTTCGCCCGCCAGCAGACCAAGGGCTTCGACATCGAGGCCAGCTACACAGCGCAAGTCGGTCCCGGCACCCTGCGCCTGCACGGTCAGGCCACGCACTATATCGAGAACGTGGTCGATGACGGCATCAGCTTCCCGATCGACTATGCGGGCGTACTGACCAATACCACTTATGCTTCGCCCGACTGGGTTTACCGCGTCAGCGCGTTCTACGACATAGATCCGGTCAGCCTGAACCTGGTGGCGCGGGGCTTCACCGACGGCGTCTACGGCAACGACTGGATCGAGTGCGATGGCGACTGCCCGGCCAGCACCGCACAGTACCGCACGATCAACGACAACTCGATCAAGGGCGCGGTCTACTTCGACGCCTCGGTGGACTTCAAGTTCCCGACGATGGGCGACGGCATCGGCCACCTGACCTTCATCGTGAACAACCTGCTGAACAAGGACCCGGTGCTCGTCGGCAACGGTCCGGACGGCAACAACGTACCCGCTTATGCCCAGACCAACCGCAGCCGCTACGACGTGATCGGCCGCACCTTCCGCGTCTCCGCCAAGGTCGAGTTCTAAGAGAGGATTTCGGATCATGAAGACCGTCAAACGCGCCATGCTCGCCGCCGCGCTTGCCACCACCGCGATGATGACCGCCCCTGCCCATGCCGCCGCGCCGCAGCCGCTCAAGGACGAGGTCGCCAAGGAAGTCGAGGCGCAGCGCAAGCAGATCCAGGTCATGGTCGACCAGATCTTCAGCTTCGCCGAACCCGGCTTTCAGGAAGTGAAGACCAGCGAATACCTCACCGGCATCCTCGAAAAGAACGGCTTCACGGTGACGCGCGGGGTGGCGGGCATTCCCACCGCCTTCACCGCCACCTGGGGCAAGGGCGGGCCGAAGATCGCGCTGGGCAGCGACATCGACGATGTGCTCGGCGTTTCGCAGACCCCCGGCCTGCCGTACCTCAAGCCCATCGTCGAAGGCGCGCCGGGGCATGGCGAGGGTCATAACTCGGGCATGCCGCTGATGGTCGCCGCGGCCATCGCGGTGAAGAAGGTGATGACCAAGCACGGCCTCGAAGGCCGCCTGATGCTCTGGCCCGGCGTCGCCGAGGAGCTGCTGGCGACCAAGGCCTATTACGTGCGGGCTGGGCTGTTCAAGGACGTGGACGCCTCGATCTTCACCCACGTCAGTTCCGATTTCTCGACCGGCTACGGCGAGATGGGGAACAACGGCATGGTCTCGGTCGAATACAGCTTCAAGGGCAAGACCGCGCACTCGGCGGGCATGCCGTGGGAGGGGCGCAGCGCGCTCGACGCGGTGGAGATCATGGACGTCGCGTGGAACTTCCGGCGTGAGCACCTGCCGCTGACGCAGCGCTCTCACATGATCATCACCAACGGCGGCGGCCAGCCCAACGTGGTCCCGGACAAGGCCAGCATCTGGTACTTCTTCCGCGAGCGGACCTTCGCCGATATCCGCAAGCTCTACGAGACCGGCAACGACATCGCCAAGGCCGCCGCGCTCGCCACCGGCACCACGGTGAGCCAGCAGACGCTGGGCTATGCCGCGCCCAACTTCGGCAACAAGCCGTTGGCCGAAGCCGCCTATGCCAACATCAAGGCGGTCGGCATGCCGCAGTGGAGCGCCGACGACCAAGCTTTCGCCAAGGCGGCGCAGACCTTCAACGACCGCAAGATCGAGCCGTTGAAGTCGGAAGTCACCGAACTCTCGACGCCGGAGAACCGCAAGCCCTCCACCGGCGGCGGCTCGGACGACATCGGCGACATCATGTGGGCGGTGCCGACGATCACCATCCGCTTCCCCTCGAACATTCCCAACATGATCGGCCACAACTCCACCTCGGCCTTCGCGATGGCGACCCCGATCGCGCACAAGGGCGTCGAGGCGGGGGCCAAGGCGGTGGCGATGACCGTGCTCGACATCCTGACGACGCCGCAGCTGGTCACCGACGCCAAGACCTATTTCACCGACGTGCAGCTGAAGACCGACACTTATGCGCCGGTGCTGACCGACAAGGACGTGCCCGCAATCTGGCTCAACGAGCGCAACATGCAGCTCTACCGCCCGATGATGGAGAAGTACTACTACAACCCGGCCAAGTATCCGACCTACCTCGACCAGCTGGGCGTCAAGTACCCCACCCTGACGAAGCCGGCGGAGTAAGCGGGATGCGGAAAAAGGCATTGCTCGCCGCCGCGCTTGCTGCGGCTTCGCTCATCCCCGGAGCCGCGCAGGCGGCTGCCGACCCGGCGCTCAAGCAGGAAGTCGCCGCCGCCGTCGAGGCGCAGCGCAAGCAGATCCAGGTCATGGTGGACGAGATCTACTCGTTCGCCGAACCCGGCTTTCAGGAGGTGAAGACCAGCGAGTACCTCGCGGGCATTCTGGAGAAGAACGGCTTCAAGGTGGAGCGCGGCGTGGCCGGCGTGCCCACCGCGTTCACCGCGACATGGGGCACCGGCGGGCCGAAGATCGCGCTGGGCAGCGATATCGACGGGCTGCTCGGCGTATCGCAGGTGCCGGGCGTGGCGGAGGTCAAGCCGCTCACCGAAGGCGCACCCGGGCATGGCGAGGGCCACAATTCGGGCATGCCGCTGATGGTCGCCGCCGCGCTTGCCGCCAAGCAGGTGATGACGAAGCACGGGTTGCAGGGCCGCTTGATGCTGTGGCCGGGCGTCGCCGAGGAACTGCTGGCGACCAAGGCGTACTATGTGCGCGCGGGAATGTTCAAGGACGTCGACGCCTCGATCTTCGCGCACGTCAACACCGGGTTCGGCACCGGCTGGGGTGATCTTGGCCTGACGGGCATGATCTCCGTCGAGTACGAGTGGAAGGGCAAGACCGCCCACTCGGCGGGCATGCCGTGGGAGGGCCGCAGCGCGCTCGACGGCGTGGAGCTGATGGACGTCATGTGGAACTTCCGGCGCGAGCACCTGCCGCTGACGCAGCGCTCGCACGACGTCATCACCAACGGCGGCGGCCAGCCCAACGTGGTGCCCGACAAGGCGAGCAGTTGGTACTATTTCCGCGACAAGGACTTCGCCTCGCTGCGCAACCTCTACGAAGTCGGCAACCAGATTTCGGAGGCCTCGGCGCTGGCGACGGGCACCACGGTCAGCCGCAAGGTGCTGGGCTTCGCCGCGCCGAACTACGGCAACAAGCCGCTGGCCGAGGCGCTCTACGCCAATATCGAGACGGTGGGCATGCCGCAGTGGTCCGCCGCCGATCAGGCGTTCGCGAAGGCGGTGCAGGTGAAGAACCACCTCAAGGTCGCCCCGCTGCCGGATAAGGTCGCGCCGCTCTCCACCCCGGATCTGCGCGGCGATGCCAGCTTCGGCGGCTCGGACGACATCGGCGACGTGATGTGGACGGTGCCGACGGTCACCATCGGCTATCCGGCGAACATTCCCAACGTGATCTTCCACCACGCCACCGCCGCGATGGCGATGGCCACGCCGATCGCGCACAAGGGCACCGTCGTCGGCGCCAAGGCGGTGGCGATGACGATCCTCGATCTCGTCACCACGCCGCAGATCATCACGGAGGCCAAGACCTGGATGAAGGACGTCCAGCTCAAGGACCAGAAGTACGATCCGCTGATCGCCGCCACCGACATGCCCGCGATCGACCGCAACGCGCGGACGATGGCGCAGATCCGCCCGGCGATGCAGCCCAGCTACTACGATCCGAAGAAGTACGATTCCTACCTCCAGCAACTGGGCATCGATTACGAGGCTTCGGGTCGCGAAACCTCCGGCGCGGGCAGCTAAGCCCCCCAGCGCGCCAACCGGCCGGGGTCACGAACACCCTGACAAGAGCCAACTGCCCCGGCCGGTTCTTTTCCTTACGATATCCTCCTTCCCACGAAGGGACCTGCAGATGGCACGCATCATCGTCATCGGCGCCGGCATCACCGGCGTCACGGCCGCCTACGCCCTGCTTTCGCGCGGGCACGAGGTCACCCTGGTCGAACGGCACCGCTACCCGGCGATGGAGACGTCCTTCGCCAATGGCGGGCAGCTTTCCGCCAGCAATGCCGAAGTGTGGAACTCCATGGCGACGATCGCCAAGGGCCTGCGCTGGCTGCTGCGCCCCGACGCGCCGCTGTTGTTCAACCCGCGTCCCTCACTGCACAAGTATTCGTGGATGGCGCAGTTCGTCGGCGCCATCGGCAGGCACCACGCCAACACCGTGGAAACCACCCGCCTTGCCATCGCCGCGCGCCGTCACCTGTTCGACATTGCGGAGCGCGAGGGCATAGATTTCGACCTCTCGCGCTGCGGCATCCTCCATTTCTATCGTGACGCCGAGACGTTCGAGGCGGCCCGGCGTGGCAACGTGCTGCTGCGCGAAGGCGGGCTGGAGCGCGAGGAAGTCTCGCCCGCCGATATCGCCCGCATCGAACCGATGCTCAGGGGCGATTTCTGCGGCGGCTTCTTCACCCCGTCCGATTCCACGGGGGACATTCACAAGTTCACCACCGGCCTCGCCCGCGCCTGCGCCCGCCTCGGCGCGCGGTTCGTGCTGGGCGGCGAGGTGGACGGCATAGCGCTTCGGCCCGACGGCGTGTCGGTCCGGCTGCAGGCGGCGGGCGGCCTTGGGGAAGGATCCGATACCGGCCGCCTGCAGGACTTTTCGACCGATGATCTCGGTGCCGAAACGGTCGTAGAGGGGGACATGGTGATGGTCTGCGCCGGGGTCGCCAGCCGCGCGCTGGCGGCAAAGCTGGGGGACCGAGTCAACATCTACCCGGTCAAGGGCTACTCGATCACCGTCATGCTGAACGACGACGAGAGCCGCGCCGCCGCGCCCGAGGTCAGCCTGCTCGACGAGGACGCCAAGATCGTCACCAGCCGCCTCGGCGCGGACCGTTTCCGGGTGGCGGGCACGGCGGAGTTCAACGGCTTCAACCGCGACATCCGCGCCGACCGCATCCGCCCGCTGGTCGACTGGAGCGAGCGGCACTTCCCCGGCATGAGCACGCGCCAGGTGGTGCCGTGGGCGGGCCTCAGGCCGATGACGCCGACGATGATGCCCTTCGTCGGCCGGGGACGGCATCCGCGCGTGTTCTACAACACCGGGCATGGGCATCTGGGCTGGACGCTTTCGGCGATCACGGCGGAACTGGTCGCGCAGATGATCCCGCCGGATGAGGCCGAACAGCGCCGCAGCGCCTGAGGCGTCAGGCCGTCAGCGTTTCCGAACGCGCGTCCACGAGGACCCGGTTGCGCCCTTCGCGCTTGGCACGATAGAGCGCGGCGTCGGCGGCCTTTATAAGCGTGGAGCCGTCGCGCTCCATGCTGTCCTCCCACGATGCGATGCCGAAGGACATCGTCAGCGATCCCAGCGCGCGGCCGCCCTGATGGACGATCAGTTCACTGATCGACTGGCGCACGGCGTCCACCCGTGCGGCGAGGGTGACTGCCGAAGTGCCGGGTGCGATGATCGTGAATTCCTCGCCGCCGAAGCGGCAGACGACGTCGCCGTCGCGGAAGCGGCTGCGCATTTCTGTCGCCACCGCCTGCAGCACGGCGTCGCCGGCATCGTGGCCGAACTCGTCGTTGAAGCGCTTGAAGTGATCGACGTCGCACATGACGAGGCTGAGCGGGCTGCCTGAACGCGAGGCTCGGGCGATTTCCAGCGCCAGCGTCTCTTCCATGTAGCGCCGATTGAACAGGCTGGTGAGCGGATCGCGGATGGTCTGCTCGCGCAGACCGCGCTGGAGGCGGTGGTTGACGAGGGCGGAGGCGATGTTCTCGGTCAGCACCGTCAGGCGGAAACGGTTCTCGGTTCCGACCACGCCCTTGAGGTAGAGCACGCCGATAACCTCGCCTCCCGCCAACAGCGGTTCGCAATGGTAATGGTCGGTCTGGTTGCCGACATGGGCGCAGACGATGTCGGAATCGGGCTCGACGACGAAGTGGCTCTGGCCTCGGCGCAGAGCCCAGCACTGATCGGGCGCGAAGCCTGATGAGGCAACATCCAGCCCACCCCAGGCCGCGATCGGCACCAGCAGGTTGCGCGAATTGTTGTGGGCGTAGAGCGCGCCCGGGATTTCGGGTAGCACGCGCGGGACGAAGACGCGGATGATCGATGCCAGTTCGTCGTCGGTGCGGGCGGCCTGCATGCGATGGGCCATGCCGCCGAGCAGTTCGATCACCTCGCCACGTTCGCGCAGGACTTCGGTGTTGCGGCTGAGTTCCGCATTGGCGACGTGGAGGCGATCCTGGCTTTCGTGCTGGTCGGCGACGGCGCCCTCCAGTTCCTCGGCCATGGCGTTGTAGCCGTTTGCCAGCCGTTCGAACTCGCTCGATTCCATGTGGGCATCAATGCGCGCGGCGCGGTCGCCCGCGCCAAGCTGGCCCATGACCGTCATCATCGCATCGACCGGGCGGCGGATGCGCCGGATCAGCGTGGCCGCGGTGTAGCCGACGAAGATCATCGTCAGCGGCACGCCGCCCAGCACCAGCCAGGTGATGTAGCTCAGGCGTTTGTCCACAACGTCGGTTCGCGTCGTCGACAGGGCGCGTTCCTCGTTGAGCAGGTCGCTCACGCGCGCCTCGACGAGTTGCATGAGATAGCGCCCGCGTCCCGATGCGACGGCGGCCTGTGCGCCGGTGAAATCACCCGCGCGGGTCTGCTTGGCGATCTGCTCCAGCAGGTCCGCGCGCTGGCCGATGAGGGTGCGGATCTGGACGGCGCGGTCGTTCTGGGCGGGATTGTCCTTGGTGAGGATGACAAGCTCGCCTGCCGCCGCTCGCGCCGCGCCGACTTCGGCCTCTACCGTCTCGCCGAATTCGGGGTTGTGCGTAAGGGCAAAGCCACGCTCGCCGGATTCCGCTTGTTGCAGATGCCCCATCGCGCGGTTTGCGGTCTTGAGCACCTGCGAAGAATGGATGACCCACGCGAGGCTGGCGCGCGTCTGCGCGGACCCTTCGAGCAGCAACCCTGCGAGCAGTGCCAGCAACAGGCACAGCACGCTGCACAGGATGACGATGCGACGCGACAACGACCCGACCAAGGGAATCTCCGTATAAGCGGGAGATAGAGCCCTCGGTCATCTGCCGCCGCGTTGCAATCGAAATTACAAAACTGAAATGTGACTTGAACGCGGCGGCAGGCGGTCTATCGCCACGTCAGGCGATGGTCGGCACGATCCCGCCTTCGACGCGGATCGCCGCGCCGTTGGTGATGGCGCCGAGCGGGCTGGCGAGCAGCGCGACCTGCGCCGCGATCTCGTCAGCTTCGATCAGACGGCGGATGAGCGACAAGGGGCGCAGCTTGGCGAAGAATTCCGCCTCGCGCTCGGCTTCCGGCGCATCCTTGTTGTCGACGACCGAACGGATGAACTCGACGATGCCTTCCGAGCGCGTCGGCCCGGGCATGACCGAATTCACCGTCACGCCGGTTCCGCGCGTCTGCTCTGCAAGGCCGCGCGCGATCGCTAGTTGGGCGGTCTTGGTCATGCCGTAATGGATCATCTCGCCGGGGATCACGAGCGCGCTTTCGCTGGCGATGAAGATCACGCGGCCCCAATCCTGTTTCAGCATCTTCGGGAAGTAGTGGCGGGCAAGGCGCGCGCCGCTGACGACGTTGACTTCGAAGAAGTGGTGCCAGTCCGCGTCGGTGATCTCGGTGAAGGGCTTGGCTTCGTAGATGCCGAGGTTGTTGACGAGGATATCGGCCTGCGGGACCGCGGCGATCAGGGTTTCGGCACCCTCGGCGGTTGCAGGGTCGGCGAGCACGGCGCGTACCTTGCCGCCGTTCGCCGCCGCCGCGCCGACTTTGGCTGCGGCTTCGTCGAGTTTCGCCTGATTGCGGCCGGAGATGACGACGTCCACGCCCTCGGCAGCGAGGCGCTCGGCGATGGCGAGGCCGATGCCGGCGGTCGAGCCGGTGACGAGTGCGGACTTGCCGGTGAGCTTGAGATCCATGACGTGATGTTCCTTCTGGTGTGGCCGGAACCTAGGTGCTCGCAGGATTGATGACTAGTGAGAGGTGGGGCATATCAGAAGTGAATCAGAATCACGGATCACGCGATGGACAACCGCTTCGGCGAAATGCAGATTTTCCTCGCCGTGGCACAGGGCGGCAGTTTTGCCAGTGCCGCCAAGGCGCTGCGCCTGACGCCCTCGGCGGTGAGCCGCGCCACGGCGCGGCTCGAGGGGCGGCTGGGCGTGCAACTTGTCTCGCGCACCACCCGGGCTCTGGCCCTGACTGCGGAAGGGGAAGTTTATCGCGGCCGGGTTGCGGGCCTCGTCGCGGAAATCGACGAGGTCGAGCGTGGCTTCGGTTCGGCGGAAGAAGCGCCTCGGGGGCCGCTGCGGATCAATGCCTCGGTGCCGTTCGGCATGCAGTGTCTGCTGCCGATCCTTCCGCGCTTTCGCAGGGCCTGTCCCGGGGTCACGGTCAATCTGGCGTTGTCCGATACCCTGGTCGATCTGGTGGAGGAGCGGGCCGACCTTGCCATCCGCATCGGCCCCTTGCGCGATACCGGCCTCAAGGCCAAGAAACTGGGGCGCAGCATGATGGCCGTTGTCGCAAGCCCCGAATATCTGCGCGAGCATGGCGAACCGGCGCATCCGCGCGAACTGCCCGACCACGCCTGTCTCCAGTTCAGCTTCCGCCGCTCGATCGATACATGGCCGTTCCGGGTCGATGGAGCGCTGGTGCAAAGGCCGATCGAGGCCGCCTTTCTGGGAAATTCCGGCGAAGTCGTGCGGATGATGGCGGTTGCGGGCGGCGGGATTGCCCGGCTGGGCCGGTTTCATGTCGCCGCTGATCTTGCGGCGGGAAGGCTGGTCGAAATCCTGACGCCATTCAATCCGGGCGACCATGAGGACATCCACGCCCTCTACGTCGGCCATCGGCGGCTGGCCTCGCGCATCCGGGCATTCCTCGATTTCCTTGATCGGGAACTGGTGCTGCCGGGAACGGGCTAGCGGGCGCGGCGGCCGGTCCTCCAGTTGAGCGTGGCGACGGTCAGCGCGGCGCCCAAGCTCAGTTCGCCGAGCCAGGCGATCGTGCCCATGGCAAGACCGAGCAATGCCGCGCTTACGGTCCAGCCTGCACCGAGCAGCAGCCATCCTGCCATTCGTACCGGCCGCATTTGCGCCTCCGTCAGCGATTTGCCGAGGAGATCGCGCTGGTGCCGCTTCATGGCGGCGGCCAGTGCAAGGAACCCGGCGAAGGCGATGAGGGCGGGAAGAAGATGCATCATGCGCTCGTCGCCTGGCGGGATGTTGCGCGCGGTTTCCGGCCGAGCGTCGCCTTGGCCCGCGCCCGGGCACTTTTCACGGCGGCGAGAAGGAAGCCGGCGGCAAGCAGCAGCATGACCAGATCGAAGGCAGCGAAAGTCCAGTCGCCTGCCAGCAGGCTGGGGAGCAGTCCGCGCGAAGTCGTCAGTGCATTGACGAGGGGTATGGCCACGAAGCAGGCACCGGCCATCGCCAG
>NZ_ALVC01000258.1:0-3136 GCF_000293195.2 Sphingomonas sp. LH128 | reverse complement strand
CCGGCGACGCCCTCGGCGGTGGCGCAGAACTTGTCGGCACCGCGCCGCACGGTCTCACCGATCATGAAGGCCAGGTGTTCGGCCTGCCGCCCGAACTGCTCGGTGGTGCTGGAGTTGGTCGCACCCTGGATGTAGCCCATGTAGAACATGCCGGGGAACTTGTCGGTGGTGACGCCGTGGAGGGTGGCGGGGCCGTTCTCCCAGTGGTCGTAGATCGACAGGCCGTTCTCGCCCTCGACGGTGGCGATGCCCCAGCGGCGTTTCAGGTCCGACGTCACCTCGAAGCCGGAGGCGAAGATCATCAGGTCGACTTCGTACTCCACGCCGTCGGCGACAAAGCCCTTTTCGGTCATGCGCTCCACGCCCTGCGTGGCGGAAACGTCGATCAGCTTGACGTTGGGCTGGTTGAAGGTGGGGTAGTAGTCGTTGTTTGACAGTGGCCGCTTGCACATGAAGCGGAACCACGGCTTGAGGATTTCGGCGGTTTCCTTGTCTTCGACGATCGCATCGACGCGGCGGCGCAGGCGTTCCATGACCTGATAGTCCACCACGTCGCGCCGGGCCATGATCTCGCCGATATCGAGTTGCGGGAAGCCGTCCGCTTCCAGTTCGAGGTTCAGGTTGCGGCTGATCTCGGTCCAGATGTCGCAGATCTGGTCGGGCTCGCCGGGCAGGAAGAACGCTTGCGCGCCCCGATGGAAGTTCGCCATGCGCTCCTGCTGCCAGCCGGGCTGGAGCGAGGCTGCCCAGTCGGGATCGGTCGGCGGATTGGGCCGCTCGTCGATGTTGGAAGGCGTGCGCTGGAGCACGTAGAGTTGCTTTGCATACTTGCCCAAGTACGGCACCGCCTGGACCGAGGTGGCGCCGGTGCCGACGATGGCGACGCGCTTGTCACGCAGCTTTTCCAGCTCGGGTGCGGTCCACGATCCGCCGCTGTAGTCGTGCTCCCAGCGGCTGGTGTGGAACATCTTGCCCTTGAAGTCGTGGATGCCGGGGATGCCGGGCAGCTTGGGCATGTTCATCACGCCGCCTGCCATGACCACGAAACGCGCGCGGATGTCGTCGCCGCGATTGGTCCTGACGTGCCAGCGTTTGATGGATTCGTCCCAGACGATCCCTTCCACCAGCGTGTGGAACAGCGCCTTGTCAGCCAGCTCGAAATCCTCGGCCATCTTCTGGCAATAGGCCTGGATTTCCCAGCCGTCGGAGAACTTCTTCGACGGCATGTAGCCCGTCTCTTCGAGCAACGGCAGGTAGCAGTAGGCGTCGTTGTCGCACTGCACGCCGGGATAGCGGTTCCAGTACCACACGCCGCCGAAACCGCCCGCATGGTCGATGTTGCGCACGTTGGTCACGCCCTGCTTGCGCAAGTGATAGCCCGCAAGGATGCCCGAGAACCCCGCGCCCAGGATCGCCACGTCGATGTCCTCGACCAGCGGCGCGCGCTCGGCAACGGGCGTGAAGGGATCATGGGCATAGTTGTCCGAGAAGTCCCCGGTCGGGCGCACGTACTGCTCGCCGCCCTCGCGGCGCAGGCGCTTGTCACGCTCGGCGAGGTACTTCGCCTTGAGCGCCGGAATGTCGAGTTCGTCCGGCGCGGGCACGTCGGTTTTAAGGCAGGTCATGTCCAATCCCACTTCGTTCGAGGGCGCTGATCTGTGAGTGGCGGTGGCTCGCACGGCAGTATAAGTCAACAGTGGTGTTGATTATTGCGCCTCGGCGATTTCGGAACGCGCCATGGCGAAGCTGTAGCCGAGGTGTTCGATGTATCCGTGCAGGCCGAGATCGAGCAGGCCGTCCTTGTCGTGCCATGACTCGGTCGCGCTGCCGACGTCCTCGATCGTCCAGTGCGGGCGGTAGGTGCCGACGGTCTCAGCGATGAACATGCGCGAGATGCGACCCGCCATCGAAGACACCATCTCCCCCGAAACCGAGCAGCTTTCATGGCACAGCCAGCCCACCACCGGGGCGACCAGTTCCGGTCCCATCGGCGGATACTGCGAGATGTCGAGGCCGTCGGCCATGCGGGTGACGGCGCCGGGAGCGATGATGTTGCACTTCACCCCGTGCGCCTCGCCCTCCAGCGCGGCGATGTTGTTGAGGCCGATCATGCCCGACTTCGAAACGCCGTAGTTGACGCAGTTGACGTTGCCGTAGGCGCCGCCGATCGAGCTGGTCAGCACGATGCGCCCGTAGCCCGCGTCGCACATCGGTCCGAACGCCGCCTGCACGACGTGGAAGGCGCCGAGCAGGTGGACGTCCACCACCGCGCGGAAGTCCTCGTAGGGGATGTCGCGGATCGATCCGTAGCGCACGTTGCCCGCATTGTGGATCAGCACGTCGATGCGGCCCCAGGTGTCGAGCGCGGCCTGGACGATGGCGCGGCCGCCTTCCGGCGTAGCGACGGTATCGGCGTTGGCGATCGCCTCGCCGCCCGCCGCGACGATCTCATCCACCACGCTTTGCGCGACGCTTGTATCCGGTCCATCCCCGCGTATCGCTCCGCCCAGATCGTTGACGACGACCTTGCAGCCGCGCTCGGCGAGCAGCAGGGCATAGGAGCGGCCGAGGCCACGGCCACCGCCAGTGACTACCGCGACGCGGCCGTCGAAACGCAGTTCAAGGGTAGGCATGGGGACTGTCCTCTCTCGGGGCGAGCGCGTCCGCCGGGAAAACCGGCGGCGTTCGGGGCTCGGCGTTCCAGTCGGGGCGCGTCTCAATGGGTTATTCGGTCTGGTGGACGAATATCTGCACGCAGCCACGCTTGGCAACGACGGGCACGTCGCTCAGGCGATGCTGTGTCTGAAGCCTGACGGAGACAGGCACATCGCGTTGCGCGCATTCGCGCCCGCCTATACCCTCCGGCCAAAGATCTGGCGACGCGCCGGAGGAGAGGGATGTATACATGCTGGAAGCCGCCGGCCGTAATGCCAATGCGATAACCGCGAAGCCTGGCGAGGGCTGGGGCCTGCACCGCATGACCCCGGCAAGCCGCCTCAACGGCGCCAACGGTATCCGCACCGGTGCCGATGGGCGCATCTACGTGGCGCAAGTGGCGGGCAGCAAGGTCAGCGCGATCGACGTCGACAGCGGCGCGATCGAGACGATCAGTGCCAATGGTGGCGGCATCGTCGGC
>NZ_ALVC01000257.1:0-3791 GCF_000293195.2 Sphingomonas sp. LH128 | reverse complement strand
GCGGCGCGCGCATCCAGGAGGCCCTCGACCTCTGTCCCGAGGCGATCCGGTTCGACGCACCGAACTTCGTGCGTCTTTACGGCAAGGGTCGCAAGGAACGTATCTGTCCACTCTGGCCGGAAACCGTGACGTTGCTCAGGAAGTTGTTGGAACGTCACCCGCGCGCGCCAGATCAGCGGATCTTCGTCAATCGATATGGTGAGCCGCTGGGCGCCTCGGGAGTGCGGTTCAAACTCGCCTCCTATGTAGGAAAGGCGTCAGAAACCGTGCCGTCGCTTCGGTCCAAAAATGTGACGCCGCACAGCTTCCGGCACGCGACTGCCGTTCACCTTGTCGCTGCCGGGGTCGACATCACCGTCATCCGCAGTTGGCTGGGACACGTCAGCCTCGATACGACCAACCACTACGCACAGGCCAATCTGGAGACCAAACGAAAGGCGCTCGAGCAGGTAGGGGCGCCGGCGGCGAGCAACGTGCCACCTTCGTGGAAACGAGAAGCCAGCCTGATGGAGTGGCTCGATGCCTTGTGAAATAATGTGAAGGACGTGGCGAAATGCTCAGCAGCTTTGCGGGCCTTCGCCACGTTCCTGCGCATTATCGCGACCTCGCGATAATCGATCTTATGCGCAGCTGCGCATAAGATCGCGAACGACCCGGCGTAGGCGTCGTAGATGCCGGTCTGCTCGGGGGTGAGCTGGTGCTCGACCAGTTCATATTCGACGCCGTCATAGGAGAGGGAGCGGGCCGTGTAGAGACCGAGCGAGCGCAGGTCGCGGGCTAGCACTTCCATCGCCGCGACGCCGCCGTCCTCGATCGCCTCAACGAATTCGGTGCGGGTCGAGAACGGGAAGTCCTCGCCACCCCAGAGACCGAGGCGCTGGGCGTAGGCGAGATTGTGGACGGTGGTCGCGCCCGTTGCTGAGACATAGACGACGCGCGCATTCGGCAGGGCGTGCTGGAGCCGAAGGCCCGCGCGGCCCTGTTGCGAGGCGGCGACGTCGCCGCGTTCGCCCTTGCCGCCTGCGGCGTTCTGCATGGCATGGCTCTCGTCGAAAATGATCACTCCATCGAAGTCGGAGCCCAACCATTCGACGATCTGCTTGACGCGGGAAAGCTTCTCGCCGCGGTCATCGGACCGTAGCGTGGCATAGGTGGTGAATAGGACGGCTTCCGAGAGTGTGATGTCTTTGCCCTGCGGAAAGCGCGACAGCGGCGTGACCAGCAGCCGCTCCATGCCGAGGGCCGACCAGTCGCGCTGGGCGTCCTCCAGCAGCTTGTCGGACTTCGAGATCCACACCGCCTTGCGGCGGCCCTGCATCCAGTTGTCGAGGATGATGCCGGCCGACTGGCGACCCTTGCCGGCGCCGGTGCCGTCGCCAAGCATGAAGCCACGACGGAAGCGCACGGCGTTCGGCGCATCGTCGGGCGCGGCCGAGACGACGTCGAAGGTGTCGTCGAGCGTCCATGATCCAGCGAGGAAGTCCGAATGTGCCTCGCCGGCATAAATGACGGTTTCCAACTGGGCATCCGACAGCAGGCCGTCGGTGATGATGTTGGCTGGCAGTCTGGGCCGATAGCTCGGCTTGGGCGGCGCGACCGATGCCATCGCCACGGACTGGACCAGTTTGGTGGGATGGGGCTGCGCATCGGGAATACGGATCGCCTGCAATCCGTATTCTTCATAGATCGCGTCGGTAATCCTGCCGTCTTCGGCGGGCGTCCAGTCCACGGTCTCATAGGCGAGTTCGACGCCTTCGGGCTCGACGGACGCGGGCGTGGCGGGATTTGCGGCAGTGGTGCGCGCGAGGTATCCGCGAACGGTCCGGGGCGTTGTGGCGGATACCGAGGTTGCCGCTGGCGGGAGCGCCGCAGTCTCGCGCGGTGGAACCTGCGCCTCAATCCAGCCAAGCAGCGTGGCGAGGTCAGGCGCGGTGCCTGGCAAAGGGGGAAACGCTGCCCGATCGTCGGCCGGCAGCTTGTCGATGACCGTCAACCGCGTGTCGATGGTCGTGCCGTGTTTGGCATAGACCGAGCCGTCGATCGCGGCAGTAAACACCACGCGGCCATGTTCCTGAAGGCGGACGAAAGCGTCGCGCCACGCTGGCCGGTCGGGGCCGAAGTTGGCGCCGGTGATCGTCACTAGCCGTCCGCCGTCGGCGAGCCGGGCCAGCGCCGAAGCGACATGGCGATAGGCTGTATCCGCCACGCGGCCGGTGACGTTTGCCATGGCCGAGAATGGCGGGTTCATCAGCACGACGGAGGCGACGGCTCCCGGCGCGAGATGATCGTCGATCTGGGCGGCGTCGAAGCGCGTGACGGCGACAGCCGGAAACAGCGCAGCGAGCAGAGCGGCGCGGGTCTCAGCCAACTCGTTGAGGAGGAGCGCTCCGCCTGATATCTCGGCCAGGATGGCGAGCAGGCCGGTGCCAGCCGATGGCTCCAGCACGATATCGCCAGCGGTTATAGAGGCAGCCGCCACGGCGGCGAGGCCGAGCGGTGCTGGCGTCGAGAACTGCTGGAGCGCCTGCGATTCTTCCGAGCGTCGCGTATGCGTCGGCAGGAGTCCGGCGATCTTCGCAAGAGCGGAAAGACGTGCAGCCGGAGATGCGGCCTTACGGAAAAGCGCTTTTCCGTATTTGCGCAGGAAGAGGACTGTCGCGACCTCGCATGCCTCATAGGCCGCTTTCCAGTCCCAGGCGCCGCTGGTGTCGGATGCGCCGAAGGCTGCTTCCATGGCTGCACGGAGGATCGCGGCGTCGATGCGCTGACCGCGTTCGAGATGATCGAGAAGCTGTAGCGCCACCGCGAGGATCGGGGACGCACGGGTGACGGGCGTGGCCGGAAGGGTCACGGGAGACAGAATGTTCATGGGAGGAACCTCGGGAGAGCGGAAGGGATAAGCCCGGTCGGCGCTCTCTCTCGACCGCCCGGACTCGACCCGTCCCGGCCGTCCTCTTCCTCTCATCGGCTGACATGGAAAAAGCGCCCGGCCGTGAGGCCGGACGCTGAAGGAAACACCAGCAGATTTCAGTCGATCGCCTGGAAGATCTCGGCGGACTCGGGATGGTCCGCGGCGTAGTCGTAGAGGCGGCCATATCCTTCCGACATCGCGTCGACCGGATATTTGAAGGAGAGATGGGAGAAGGCGAACAGCGTCGCGATGATGCCGGCGGCGTCGGCAGATACATCGCCCTCATAGCCGTTGGTGCCGCAGATGATCTGAAAGCGGGGCTTCGAGGTCGGCGCGAGGTATAGCGGCCTCCCGTCGCGCTCATAGAAGTCCCAGAGACCGCCGCGATAATCGAGTGGGCTCAGGCGCTCCATCAGGTGATAGACGGTCATCTCCGCCACGAGGACATGCTGGCGGCCGAAGAGCAGTGGCAGGAATTCCATCCGGCGAACCTCCGGTACGAGGGCGACGGCGCGCGCCGAGGAATCGTCAGTGCTGTTTGTTATGTCGGGCATGGGGATTTCTCCGGAGAGCGGGATTGGAAGACCCGGACGGCGCTCTCTCTCGACCGGACCGGCTCGACCCGTCCCGGCCGTCCTCTCGCTCTGGCGCGCGGCATGACCGCCTGATCGCTCGCCCTTCTGAGGTCGGCTGCGCGGGGCTACACTCCTTCATCCAGGACATGGCGGCCGGCGACCCTGACGATCGGGGACGTGTGTCCGCCCGACCGAGCGAGGCCCCGAAGGGAGACGGTGATGAAGGGAAGTGTGATCGGCATAGTGGCCGGAGGATGCCTCGTGGTGGGCTTCGGGGCGGGGTTCGCGCTGCGCCCGGTGATCGC
>NZ_ALVC01000256.1:0-4719 GCF_000293195.2 Sphingomonas sp. LH128 | reverse complement strand
CACGAGTTCGGCATCGGGCAGGCCCGCCGCCAGTTCGCGCTGCAGTTCGGGCGGAGCGATGCGATCCTCGGCCCCGCCCAGCACCAGTGCGGGCATGCGCATGATGGGCAGCAGCGGCCGCTTGTCGGAACGGGTGAGGGCAACTTCGGTCTGCAGCGCCAGCGTGCAGGGCGGCTGGCTTTGCGCCATCGCCACGATCGTCGCCTTCAGCGCGCTGTCATGGCGCGCCCCGGCCGCGACCGAGCGCTCCCACAGCACTTCGCCGACCAGCACTCCCGGATCGGTCGTGGCGGCGGCGCGGCGGTCGGCGTGATCTGCCTCCGGTACGTCGCGCCCGTTGGCGGCGATCAGCGCCATGGCGGTGATCCGCTCGGGCGCGAGGGCCGCCATCTCCAGCGCCACGATCGCCCCCAGCGAGAAGCCGACCGGAATGAAGCGCCCGGAAACCTGCGAAAGCGCCCGTTCGGCCAGCCCCCCCGCCGATGCCACGCCGGTCATGTCGCAATGGACCACCGGTCGCCCGGCCAGCGCCGCATGCCGCAGCATCGGCGCGAACACCCGCGCGTCGCACAGCGTTCCCGCAAGCAGGACGAGCGGCAGACCGTCGGCATCGTTTCGTCCAGTGGCGGACATGGTCAAGCTCAGCTCCCCGTGGGACCGTCTATCTGGTCCTCTCGATCAATTTTCGTGCCGCAGGCGCGTCATGGCTTGCGCTGGCGGTGTCCATGACGTACCACGATTGAATTCGAATGCAAGCGTGATTCATGAAATCCGAAAAGGTAGAGGAAAGCGCTCCGCATCGAAGACCCTATTGAGGAGTATGACGTGACCGAGTGGACTCGCGAAGCGATGGCCCAGCGCCTCGTGCGCTACGCAGACCTCGTGCCTTGCCGCACCGCCTTCATCGATACCCGCACGCCGGGTTCGACCGAGAAGGAGAACTTCACGATCATCGGCGCGGGCGTGTCCGAAAGCGCCGACCAGTTCGTCCACATCACCGAGCCGCACGGCTTCAACGTCGGCGCTGCCCGCCAGCCAGAAGGCTGCGTCAACTCGCAGCACAGCCATGAGACGGCGGAAGTCTTCGTCGTCCACTCCGGCCACTGGAGGCTTATCTTTGGCCCCAACCGCGAGGACGGCACGCTCGACATCGCGCCGGGCGACGTCTGCTCGGTCCCTACCCGCATGTTCCGCGGCTTCGAAAAGCTGGACGAGGGCGTCGGTTTCCTGTGGGTGGTGCTCGGTCAGGACGATCCCGGCAAGGTCACGTGGGCGCCCGCTGTGTTCGAATCCGCCGCCGACTTCGGCCTCAAGCTGACCAAGGGCGGCACCCTGATCGACACCAGCGACGGCGACTACACCTTGCGTGAGGCCGAACTGGAAGCCCCGCTGAGCGAGGACGACCTGGCGCAGCTGCGCACGCCCCCGCTCGAAAAGCTGGCCGAATGCGTGGTGCGCTTCGCGGACGTCGCCGCCAACCCGGCCTCGCCGCTGGCCGCACCCGGCGTCGAGGAAGCCGGGCTGATCGTCCCGCAGGCGACCGCAGACGGCTTCGCCCCCGGCCCGATCAGCGGTTGGTGGGCGCACGGCTTCAACTTGCGCCTGCTGACGCTCCAGACCGGCGCCTACGTGCCGCGCCACAGCCGCCGCGAGGTGGAAGTGATCTTCGTTCACTCCGGCACGCTGGAAGTGAGCTGGGACCACGGCGAAATCCTGATGGGCGCGGGCGACACCCTGACCGTGCCAGTAGACCTGCCCCGCGCCCTGCGCAACACCGCCTCGGTCCCTTGCGTGGCCTACGTGGTGCGCGGCGGCGAGGACGTCGCGCGGCCGCTGTTCGAGTCTGGCGCCGCAGCCTGATTTTCAGGGAACACCCGCGTCGCCCGGTGCATCTGCATGGGTCGGGCGATGTCTTCTGGCCTGCCCGGCGTTCCCATCCGCGCCGGGCAGGCTCCTTGTTGCTCTGCACAGGGCGGCTTCGGCCAGCGACGATCGCCCTTTCCGGAACTGGAGGGTGGTTTGCGGACAGAGACCTGCTAGGCATGCCGCGATGAGCAACAAGCTAGCCGGCTGCGTCGAGGTCGATGGACTTCAGTATGAATGGGAACTCCGCAGCGAGCCGCAGTGGGGCGATGCCGATGGCTGGCGGGGGATGACCGTTGCCCTGCTGCGCAGGCACACCAAGCGCGGCGCCCTGCTGGAATTCCCGGCGCCCAAACGGCTGCTCAAGGGCATGCAACGAGGGCGCCTTCAGATCGGCGATGCGATCGTGGTGCGGGGTGTACGGGCCGCATTGCTGGCGGGATGGGACCCCGATTCCCGCGGCAAACCCATGGTGTTCACCGTCGATGCGGAAGGCAACTAGGCCGCGATTTCCCGCAGATCGCCCGAAGTCTGCAGGCTTCGCACCCGTGTTGCCTCGTTCGCAAGATCGGGTATGGCGGCATCGGCAAACCAGCAGGCGGATACAATGGCAGCACCTTCGATCGACGAGCAACGCGAACACTTCGCCTATTGCGTCCAGCTTTTTGGCGGCACCACGGCGTTCTCGCGCCGCATGGGCATAGACGAGCGGGCGATCCGCCGTTTCATCAACGCCGAGCGTCCCCTCGGCGCCGGGCTTCTGGCGGATACCGCGAAGGCCTTGCGCAAGCTCGCGGCCGAAGCGGCCGCTGCCGGACAGGAAATCGAAGCGGCGCTGGCTGCGGGGCCGGACGTTTCGTAACGGGTTCGCGGCGCGCGAACCGGGCATTTTCCTACAGCCGGGTGGGTACGGTATTCGTCATGAATGCCATTTTCCACTTCGCCCGAGCTAGCACGCCGCCTTCCGACTAGACCTTGCAAGGTGACACCTTCGGGGTCGCAAGGTGACACTTCCAGCGTTCAAGGTGACACCTTTTCCACACAAGGTGACACATCTGGCGCACAAGGTGACAGCTTCCGCCGCAAGGTGACACCTTTTCCTCCAGGACTGTGTAAACCGTGTAAACCCTGTCACCTTGCGCGGCCGGACACGCGAAGGGCGGCCCCGGTCACCCGGAGCCGCCCTCACATCGCGACGGTGGGTGTCAGGCGGGCTGCTTCAGCCGGTCGAAGCGGATTGCGGCGGCCTTCTGGTGGCCTTCGAGGCCCTCGCTGCCGCTCTGGCGGATCGCCGGCGGGGCGACGGCGGCGACGGCCTTGTCCTCCAGCCACTGGTGCGTGGCGATCTTGACGTAGGAGCCGACCCACAGGCCGCCGGTGTAGCGCCCCGCGCCCATCGTCGGCAGGGTGTGGTTGGTGCCCACGTTCTTGTCAGAATAGACCACGCTGGCGTTCTCGCCGATGAACAGCGAGCCGTAGTTGCGCAGCTTCTTGGCGAAGCCGTGCGGGTCGGCAGTGTGGACCTGAAGGTGCTCGGCCGCCACGAAATCGGAATAGGCGATCATCGCCGCCTCGTCGGCGCAGAGCACGACTTCGCCGTAGTTCTCCCAGGATTCCGCCGCGACCTTGGCGGTGGCGAGGGTCTGGAGCTGGCGCTCCACCTCGCGCACGGTCGCCTCGGCCAGCGCGCGGTCGGTGGTGATGAGGCCGACGCGGGTGCGCACGTCGTGCTCGGCCTGGCCCAGCAGGTCGCAGGCGATCAGTTCGGGATCGCCCGAGGCATCGGCGACGACGAAGATCTCGGAAGGCCCTGCCAGCTGGTCGATGCCGACGGGGCCGAAGACCTGCCGCTTGGCCTCGTTCACGAAGGCGTTGCCGGGGCCCATGATCTTGTTGACCTGCGGCACGCTCTCGGTGCCGTAGGCCATCGCCGCGATCGCCTGCGCGCCGCCGATGCGGAAGATGCGGTCGGCGCCCGAAAGGTGGCAGCCCGCGATCATCGCGCGGTGGGCATTGGGCGGCAGGCAGGCGACGACTTCGGCGCAGCCCGCGACCTTGCCCGGAACGATGGTCATGATCGGCGCGGAAAGCAGCGGGAAGCGGCCGCCGGGCACATAGGCGCCGACCCGGTCGATCGGGATCACCCGGTGGCCGAGGTGCAGGCCGGGGATCGGCTCGATCTCCAGCGGCAGGATCGTGCCCAGCTGCGCCTCGGCGAAGCGGCGCACGTTGTCGATCGCGAATTCGGTGTCGGCGCGGGTCTGCGGGTCGAGTTCGTCGAGTGCGGTCTGACGCTCGGCCGAGCTGACCTCGAAGCGGTCAAGTTCGGCCTTGTCGAACTGCGCGGAGTAGCGGCGCACGGCGGCATCGCCTTCGGCGCGCACGTCGGCAAGGACGCGGGCGACCAGGCCGGCGACGTCACCACTGTCGGTGATCTGGTCGCGCGCGGGCGCCTTGATGTAAGTTGTGGTCTCGGAAAATCCGTGCGGCGCATCGGTCATGGAAGGGCTCCCGTTGGACTGGTCTGGATGGGTCGGTCTGGGCGACGGGATGCAGTTTTATTGCATTCGAATTCAAATGTCACGCAGCAAAACGAGCGCCGCTGTTGCGTTGCATTTGCGGTGCCGCCTTTACGTCGCTAGACCGGGGTTTCGCGCCAAGTTACGGACGTTCCATGCCAAAGCCTCGATCGACCAAGAAGCTCAAGTCCACCGGAATGGAAGACGGTCGCCGTCCCACGTCCTACGACGTGGCGCGCATCGCGGGGGTTTCGCAGTCAGCCGTATCGCGCTGCTTCGCCCCGAACGCGTCGATCGCGCCTGCCAAGCGCGAACTGATTCTCAAGGTCGCGGCGGA
>NZ_ALVC01000255.1:0-4984 GCF_000293195.2 Sphingomonas sp. LH128 | reverse complement strand
GAAAGGCGGGAAACGGCAGAGTCGGCTCTGTGGCACTTTGCGAAGCTGCTTGATGACCTGTCCGGCAGGAATAGGAAGCGGCCTCGACCTGCGAAACCAGCCCTCAGTAATGAAAATTCTCGACCTCTGACTTATGGTTCTGTCACCAACCCGACGATTTCGAACTTTGAGGCGGTGCTTGAGCAAGTGGGGGACGGCTTCGATGCCGTCGCCTTGGCCCATGAGAGCCTCCCTGCCAGGATCCTAATCTCGCGAGCTTGACCACTACTTTTAAAAATACTCAATTGGGCTCAGCGTAGGATCTCGCCCTTTCCCGCAAATCCGCCCAAATGCGCCGCCGTCGAACGGTGGTTCACGCTCGGCGCTTCCCTTCCAATAGAAACGGGAAGTGCGGAAAAGGCCCTAGGGTCAAACCAGTTGGACGCGCAGACCTGGCACTGCTGGCGCTATCACCTGTATAAAATCCCTGTCGCACGTGACGACCACATAGTTACGCTCGAGCGCTTGGGCTGCGATCCAAAGATCGTTCTCGTCCACCTGCAAAAGCTGCCCGCTCACGCGGTCGGTCCAAGCCTCGACCCAGCGCGGAACCCGGCGTCGCACATCGATCCGGGCGAGAGCGATACTGGATTTGACGGTCGCGAAGGCATCGGCTGTGTGCCGGGTAACCTCGGCAAGGGGATGGTTTTCGGTCCGGGCCAGGCAGTCCTCGATATGGGTCAGCTCCTGGCCCGCAGCCCGCGCAAGCGCCAGCCCGAACCGAAGTTCGCCGACCGTCACCACCGACACCAGTTGGGCGGCATCCGCCTGCAAGGCGGCGATCGCTAACCGCACCGCCTCGTGGTTCGATCGTCGCGCGTCGTAGAGGACCGACACGAGGTTCGTATCAAGCAGATAGGTATCCATCCGCTATTGGACGTAGAGCCTGAGCCGGTCGACTTCGCGCTCGGGCGCCGGCGTGAAGACATCGAGGGGCCAAGCGCCGACATTTTCGCGCAGCAATGGCCCGATATATTCGTGCAGGGGAACATAGGCAGTGAAGTCTTCAGGAATCCACCCGGTGAAGGCATGATCGACCCGGCGGGCGTGCTCATGTCCTCGGAAGAACTCCAGCAAGCGGCGTTCGAGCCGCGGGGGCAGATCGTAAGCCTTCAGCACTGCAGCATCCGCGGCGACGAGCAGGCCGTTCAGCCAAGCATCTGCGTTGGCGGGCTTGAGCGCGGTATTCCGGATCGACTGATGCGCCGAGCGGTAACGGCGCTGTGCTTCGAGGACGGAGTCCAGTCGGTCCACATTCGGAATCGGCAAGCGCTTCAGCAGTTGGTTGGTGAAATGCTGATTGGAGGCGTGCTCGGTGAGGAATGCATTCGTCAGCGGTCCATTGAGGATTGCTTCAAATGCTTCGATCGGCACTTTCGCGTCCGTGGACCAAAGCCCGAAGAAAGCTTGGGAGGCGACAAGGCCAGTGTCGTCGAATGCGGCAGCCATTCGCCACGGACCGCGCGAGAGACGCGCGACGTTGGTTAGGACTTTGGGCCTGTCCCATGGCCGCGATAGCGGGCCCGGATAAATCGCGGCTGCTGGATCCGTGTTGAGATAGACTGTGTTGCGCAACTCAAACTGGCAGAGCGAGTCGGCCGGCCGTGCGACGCCGGAGGCAAAGCCAGGACGGAGATAGGTCGATGCACCTTCGTCCTGCTGCCACCATTGGAGGCCGCGATAGACGTCGGCGACGGACCCCAGCTTCGGGTATCGGCGCAGATAATCCCAGACCTCATCGAGCTGGCCAATCCAGAGGTCGCCCTGAGTCACGGCTCTGGCGAGACGGCGCTCGGCGGTAACCTTGCCGGTCTCCAGAAATGCGATCCGGTCCCGGTCCTCGACAACGGTCGAGACAAGCGCCGTCGCATCCGATTCGTCGACGCCGCGAAGCTCGCTTGCGACAAGGACGGCCGCTTCGAGCCCCGCGCGCTGGAACACCCGATCAGGCAACGACGTCAGCTCGACGCGGCGATAGAGCCCGGCGATCTTCTGCCGCAGTTCCGCATATTGCTTTTGCCGCAGGAACCCCTGTGGCAGGACAAATCCGATCGCGGCAGGCTTAGCAGCTAGGACCGCGTGCAACACAGCCATGGGTTTCGAAAAGGACGCGGAGGCCGCCGCCGCTGGATAGGCATGTCGCTCATCGGCGTTGAACTCTTCCCATGGCGGATTGCACAGTACGATCCGCTTATCCTTCACAGAATTGGCAAGGGCATCATCGACGAACAGGTCGCGCGGCTCGATCTTCCAGCCATTCGCATTCGGATAGTCGGCCAGTATCAGCGAGAGTGTTGCAACCTCACAGGCGAAACTGTCGAGTTCTGCACCGCTGATCCGCTCGACGAGAAAGGCGTGGCGTTCCTCTTGCGTCAGCGTGTCCGGCAAGAGATCGCGCAGATGGCGAAGCGCTGCGACGAGGAACATTCCCGCGCCCGCAAAAGGCTCATAGATTGTAATCTCTTCTGGCTCGAATCGGCTGAGATCGACCCGTCCGACGACATACTCCGCCACCTGGCGCGGCGTGCTGTGCGTGCCGAAGCGCTTGCGGGTGTCGGCAGTCACCAACGTGTTCTCGTACACGAAGGCCAGACTATCCGACGAGATGTTCCGGAAATTGATTGCGCGGCGAAGCGCTGTCCAGGCAGACGCGACGGCTTCGTGCGGCAGTACATCGACCGCAGGTCGCGGCATCTGATCGAGGTGATAGTAGCTCTCGATGCCGGCAAGCACCTGGTCCACCGATGCCACGGACCAGGTCGCCGCGTCCGGATGGTGGCGATCGATCAGAATCTTGGCTGCGAGCAACCTGAACGTCGTGCGAAATGCTGCTTCCTCACCTTGGCGATCATCCACTCCAGCTAGGAGCTTTCCAATCACCTCACCAAGCAGCCGATCGAGCTTCGCTTCGATTTCGTGCTCGATCGCCGGCATCAGCCCGAGATCGACGAATTCGAGCTGATAAGCGGTCTGAGTCTGGCCGAGCGACTTGGCTCGGTGCACCGCGTGGGGGTTCCAAGTGCCCGCATGACGTCGGAACAAGGCGTCGAGTTGGTCGAGCGGCACGCGTTCGGTGAGGCGCGGCGGGCCTTCAGCGCCGACTCTCCAAACGCCGACATCGTCCTGGCCGATCGAGAAAAGGATCGGGGCGCCAAGCGCCCGCCGCCGCTCGACCACGGTCGCGTCGTGCGGACCGGTAATAACGCCGAAGGCGGCGGAACGATAGGACTCAGGAACTTGTGTGAACGCTGCGAGCGCCACGCTCTGGTCGCCGCCGGCTTCAGACAAGACATCGGCAAAGCTATAATCGTGGATGAGCGATTCCGGCCGATAGCCGATCGCACGTAAACCCGCTTCGATCTGAGCAAGCGCGCTCATGCCATCCCCCCTTCGGCCGCGCGCAGGCGCGCGCCGCCTTCTACCGCAACATGCGGTTCACTGCGGCGCAGCCCAACCGCAGGAAAGAGTGGCAATTGCGCAATCGGTTCAGGGACGCCAAAACCGTGCGAAAGCGCTTCGAGGTGCGCATTCAACGCGAGCAGGATCACATCCTCATCCGCAGCCGGAGCCTCGTGAGGCCCAAGCAGCGAACAGCGCTCAAGCCCAAATATGCCGAGACGGTGGCCCCATAGCGCCGGGAAGGACCGATCACGGAGCAGATCGCGCGCCTGAGCAAGCAAATCCCGGTGCACCTGAAGTTCGACGTGAAAACGCATGCGCAGAACCACCGCAAGACGCAGTAACAGTACCGTCTGCCAGCCGAACTGGGCCTGCTGGCCCTGGCGCGAAGCCGGAACGTCAGGGCTGATGAGCCCGCGCCGCACGGTCCACTCACGCAGCTGGTCACCCGATAGACCGGTCAGATTCAAAACATCGCGCGATCCGACGAGACGCACTCATTCCTCCAGATCGGGCATGATGCCCGAATCGAGATCGGGTATCATGCCCGATCTAATCGGTAAAGAGCGGCCCCTGCGGCAGGTCGGCAGCCGGCGATGCTCCGGAGTGCCCGTGCCAGATATCCGTGGATCCCATGAAAGGCGACAGTGGAGGCCGCAAATCGGCAACGCTTCGATCGATATGCCAATGATGCAGGAAAACCCAGTTGGATTGTGGCACTTACTGTAAGCTCATTTTGAAGGTTTTCCGTCAGCTCCGGCGCTAGCGTATTCAGTGCTCGTTCTATGTAACGCACCAATCATAGGTTAAAAGAACCCCGCCCCGGCGTGATCATCGAAACGCTCGGCCGAACGCACATACCCGAGCAGCACCTTCAGGGACTTGTGCCGCGACACTTCCTGCATCTTCGCGAGTGAGGCACGAGTGCGCGCCGCCTCGGTGAGAAAACCGGCGCGCAACGAATGCCCCGCCATCACCTCAGGATCGAGCCCCTGGAGTCTGGCATAGCGCTTGACCAGGCGCGCCACCGAGCGATCGGACATCGCCTCCGCCGTGTATTCCCCCTTCGTCCCGATGCGCGTGAAAAGCGGTCCCGGCTCGCCGCCCCTAATGGCCAGCCAGGCGTTGAGATGAGCGACCGGTCTCAGGACCTTGCCTGCCGGCACGGCGATGGTAGCCCCCTCGCCTTCCTGATCGGTCTTGGAATGGCGCACGAAGACGGTAAGCCCCTGGTCGACCAGCTGGATGTCGGCGAGCTGGAGGGCGACGAGCTCGGACCGGCGGAGCGCCGCGGCGAGCCCCAGGGCTCTGTTGCAAAGATTGGCGGCAGTCAGAGGTAGGCTGTCGCTCTGCGCCGATCAGGCGGCTGCTGCGAAATGGTGGTTGAGCATGCCCATGGCCTCCGTCAGCGCCGAGGGCCCAATGCCAAAAGCTCTCTCCACAAGGCGCACCTCGCCCCTGATGCCGGGCTGCAGGCACCAGGGGCGAGCCTGTCCTTTGCGCAGGGCTCGCATGACTTCGAATCCCTTGATCGTGGCATAGGCCG
>NZ_ALVC01000254.1:0-12143 GCF_000293195.2 Sphingomonas sp. LH128 | reverse complement strand
CGCGGGGATGACGAAAGTGCTGCGCGCGGCCCCGAGCGCATGGACAGCGGCCGCTCTCACACAAATTTAACCACTGCAATCGTTGCGACAGGCCGGGTCTAGGGACAGCTCCCTAGGTCTGGCTTCGCAGGTCGATAACCGCCCCGGTGTACCCCTCGTCGGGTACGGGGGCCGCAGCGCGGTTTCCGGCGCTCCACCCGGAGGCCGTGGCTGCAACGAAGTTCAAGCTCGTTCGGCATCACGTCTCCCGCAGGACAGGACACGCGATGCTGGCGACGCCGATGACGACAACCGACATCCACGCGCCGCTGGTCCATGCCCCGATCGCCGCGCTGATCGTCGATGCGGCGGGCGTGGTCGCCTTCGGCAATGCCGCTGCCGCCTCGCTGCTGGCCGAGCCCGATGCCGAGGCGCTGCGCAACAGTTCATGTGGTTCGCCGAAGACGATGCCGAGACGCTGCGGCAGATGTTCGAGGTCTTCTTCAAGGTTTCGATGGAGACGCGCGGCACCTGGTCGCGCCAGATGGTGCTGCACGGCGCCGACGGTTCGCGCCCGACCGTGACGATGACCCTTGCGCCCGTCGCGGGCGAGGAGGGCGACCGCGCGGTCGTCTACTTGCGCAACATGACGCGCGAGATCACCGCCGAGCGCCGCTTCACCCAGATGTTCGAAAGCATGCCGCTGGGCGTGGTGGTGGTGGACGGCAAGGGCCGGATCGCGCAGGCCAACGCCATGCTTGCGGTCCAGTTCGGATGGAAGGTGGAGCAGATGATCGGCCAGCCGATCGACATGCTGCTGCCCGAGCGATACCGCGCAAGGCACGGCGAGCAGATCGCCGGATACGCGGCCGCCCCCAAGTCGCGCCTCATGGGCGGCGATCGCGACGTCACCGCGCTGCACCGCCACGGGCGCGAGTTTCCCGTCGAGATCGCGCTCACCAAATTCGAGAGCAGCGCCCAGCCGCTCTACATGGCGATCGTCAGTGACATCTCGCACCGCAAGC
Source organism: Sphingomonas sp. LH128 (assembly GCF_000293195.2). Taxonomy (NCBI): domain Bacteria; kingdom Pseudomonadati; phylum Pseudomonadota; class Alphaproteobacteria; order Sphingomonadales; family Sphingomonadaceae; genus Sphingomonas; species Sphingomonas sp. LH128. Next base: position 11,139 of record NZ_ALVC01000254.1, on the reverse strand, counting down.
GCTCCGAACGCGCGCTGCAGCAGACCAATGCGCAGCTTGAGGAATTCACCTATGTCGCCAGCCACGACTTGCGCTCGCCGCTGCGGGGTATCGCGGATCTGGTGAGCTGGATCCGCGAGGACCTCGAAGGCACAGAACTGCCCGAGGACGTGGTGCACAACTTCGACCGCATCGCCCAGCGCATCGAGCGTTCGGAGCAGATGATCGACGACCTGCTGGCTTACGCCCGCGCCGGGGTGCGCGATTCCCGCATGCACCGCATCGATCCGCACGAACTGGTCGAGGAAGCGCTGGAACTGACGGCGATTCCCGAGGGGTTCGAGGTCGATGTCGACGTGCAGGGCGGCGACATCGTCGCCCCGCGTGCGCCGCTTTCCACTTCGCTGCGCAACCTGCTGTCCAACGCGGTCAAGCACCACGGCGGCAAGGAAGGCCACATCCGCATCGCCGTGCGCGAGGAGGGGCGCTTCACCGTCTTCACGGTGGAGGACGACGGGCAGGGCATCCCGCCCGGCAACGAGGACCGCATCTTCAAGCTGTTCCACCGCGCCTCGCCGGGGACCGACGGCGACGGGGTGGGGCTCGCCTTCACGCGCCGCATGATCAACGCCCATGGGGGCATGGTGACCGTCCAGGGCCGGGGTCCCCTCGGCGGCGCCAGGTTCGAAGTCCACTGGCCCCGCATACTTCTGCGAGAGAACGAAGATGATGATTGATCTGGTCGCACCCCGATCCGCACCAAAGAAAACTGCCAACTACAACGACGTGACCGTGCTGCTGGTGGATGACGATGACGTCGCGCGCGAAGGCGTGCTGCGCTCATTCCGCAAATACGAGGTGCCTTGCCGCACCGTCACGGCGGGTGACGGCGGGGAAGCGCTGGCGATCCTCACCGGCCGCCATCCGGACAAGCAGATAGAAACGCCGGTGATCGTGCTGCTGGACCTCAACATGCCGGGCATGGACGGTTTCCAGTTCCTCGACGCCCTGCGCGCCGACCCGGACCTGCGCCGCACGGTGGTCTTCGTACTCTCCACTTCGGCCCGCGATCAGGACCGCAGCCGTGCCTACGACGGGCACGTCGCGGGCTACATGGTCAAGTCCGCCGTCGGTCCGCAGTTCGCTCGCCTCGCCGATTTCATCGGCAAGTATGCTCGCACGCAGGAGCTGCCCTGACGGCGGCCCCCCTCACGCAAGGATTCCTTCCTCCCATGGACCACCTGCACAACGGTACTCAGGACATTCACGCGCTGATCGTCGATGACGACGACGTCGACCGGGAGAAATTGCTGCGCCTGCTGCGCCGCGTTCCCCGCAACATCACCGTGGAGCAGGCCGCCTCACAGGCCGAGGCGCTGGACATGATCCGCGATCCGCAGGCGCATTTCGACATCGTCTTTCTCGACTTCGGCCTGAAGGACGGCGACGGGCGCGACCTGCTGCCCGAGATCCGTGCCGAGATCGACCCCGACGTGCCGATCATCGCCGTCACCGGCCATACCGACGAGCAGATCGCGGCGGACTCGATCAAGTCGGGCATGACCGAGTTCCTGTCCAAGCGCTCGCTCTCGCCCGAGCGGGTCGCGGCCTCGGTCGAGGAGGGGATCGCCTGGCGCAAGTACCGGCAGGACATGCGCCGCGCGGAGGAGGAACTGACGCACCGCTCGCTCCACGATCCGCTGACCGACCTGCCCAACCGCACGCTGTTCGCCGACAGGCTCTCGCAGGCCTGCGCGCGGGCGCGGCGCAGCGGCGATCCGTTCGCGGTGATGATGATCGACCTCGACCGCTTCAAGGAGATCAACGACAGCCTCGGCCATGCGGCGGGCGATGCGGTGCTGATCACGCTGGGCCGCCGCATGCGCGAGCACTTGCGCGAGGTGGACACGATCGCGCGGCTGGGCGGGGACGAGTTCGCGGTGCTGCTGCAGAACGTCGACGGCGAGGAGTCCGCGCTGGCCGTCGCCACCAAGCTGACCGAGCTGATCGAGCAGCCGATCGTCCACGACGGGCGGCTGCTCTACGTCGGCGCCTCGATGGGTATTTCGCTGTGCCCGCAGCTCGGCTTCTCGCCCGACGGGCTGACGGAAGCCGCCGACGAGGCGATGTACGAGGCCAAGCGCGGGGCCGAGAAGGCGGTGATCGCACGCGGCGAACAGCGCCGCCCGGTCCGCGCCGACGAGCGCACGCTGCTCCACGACATCGAGGACGCGATGGGCGCGCGGGCGTTCAACTGGCACTGGCAACCCAAGGTGGACATGCGTTCGGGCCAGGTGCTCGGCTTCGAGGCGCTGGTGCGCTGGACGCACCCCGACAACGGCCCGGTGCCCGCCGATGCGCTGATCGAGACGGTGGAGCAGTCGCACTTGCTGGAGGACTTCACGTACCTGACGCTCGACACCGTGCTGGGCCAGTACGCGCGGCTGGAGCCGGGGCTGGACGGTGCGGGCATCTCGATCAACGTCTCGGCGCGGATGCTGGAGCGGCCGGGCTTCGTCGGCCATGTGGTGGAATCCATCCGCAGGCACGGGGTCGATCCCGCGCATGTCGTGCTCGAACTTACCGAGACCGCGCTGATCGCTCACCCCTCGCAGGCCAAGCGGGTGATCGAGCAGTTGCAGGACCACGGCGTTTCGCTCTCGATCGACGATTTCGGCGCGGGGTTCACCTCGTTCGGCTACTTGCGCGAGTTCGCGGTGCGCGAGATCAAGATCGACCGCTCCTACATCGCGCGCTTTACCGAGAGCCGGTTCGACCAGTCGCTGGTGACCTCACTGGTGGTGCTGTGCGACTGCCTCGGCATTCCGCTGGTGGCCGAGGGGGTGGAGAACCCGGAGACGCAGGCGATGCTGGTGGCGATGGGCTGCACTTGCGGCCAGGGCTACGGCATCTGCCGCCCGATGCCTTACGAGGACGTGCGCGGCTGGGTCGACGGCTGGAATGCCACGCATGGGGAGCAGCGGATGCGGGCGTGAGGGCTACTCGTCAGCCTCCGGAGCCAGCTGCTGGGGAATATCTCGCCGGGCATCGAGCACGCGCCAGACGTCGATGTGGTCGGGCTGTTCGATATAGAACACGATCTGCGGGAAGTTCCGCAGGCGGCGATGACGCAGCCCGGGCACGTCGAGTTCATGGGCATAGCGTGGTGAGCCGATGCCCGGGTGCTCGCCGATGGTGCGATAGGCCGCCTGCAGCGCGTCGATGAAATCGAGCACAACCGGGGCCCCCGCATCGCGCATGTAGTGATCGATGGTGTCCCGGACGTCGAGATGAGCCCGTTCGCGCGGGACTACGGGCTTGGCGGTCATTCCGAGTGGCGGACCCGGCTTCTCAAATCCTGAAAGTAGGCATCGTCCGCCGTTGCACCTGGAGCGGATCGGGCACCGTCAAGCAGCAGGTCGCGCAAGGACTGGCGGTCCTGTTCCTTGCGGATCAGGTCACGCACATACTCGCTGCTGCTGTCGTAGCCGCCGCCGGAAACCTGCCGATCGACGAACTGCTTGAGCGGTTCCGTAAGCGAGATGTTCATCGTGGTCATCCCGTAAAATCTACGCCCATGGCAGAGTTTGGCAAGGGGCTCCTACCGCCCCTTGATCACCCGGCCGATCGCCGATCGCACGTCACGTTCGCCGTAGGGTTTGGTCACCACCGGCACGCTCTTGAACGCGCCGGACTGCAGCGAGCGTTCGCCGTAGCCGCTGGCGAAGATGAAGGGGATCGCCCGCGCTTCCAGTTCGTGGGCGACCGCCTCGCTGGTATCCTTGCCGAGGTTCACGTCGAGCATCGCGAAGCTCACGTCGGAGCCTTCGAGAATGCCGAGCGCGGCGTTGACGGAGCCGGCGATGCGGCAGTCGGTGAAGCCGAAGCCGCGCAGCACGTCTTCCGCCTCCATGGCGATGATCACGTTGTCCTCCACGATCAGCGCCGCGCCGGAGCCCAGTTCCTTGGTGAACTCGGCGGGTTGCGGAGGCTCGCTCACCGGCTCGCGCAGGACCGCGCCGGGGGTCTCGAAGCCGGAGATATGGTCGGAGGGGATCAGGAACAGCGCGTGCAACCCGTCCACCGGGTAGATCACCGAGGCCGAGCCGCCCAGTTCGTGCGGAATGGTGCGCTCGATGATGGTCGAGCCGAAGCCGCGCCGGGTGGGTTCCCGGACCGGCGGACCGCCTTCCTCGCGCCAGTCGATCTCCAGTGCGCCGTCGTCGCTGCGGTTCAGCGTCACGGTGACTTGCCCGTGCGAATCCGACAGCGCGCCGTACTTGCACGAATTGGTCATCAGTTCATGGATCACCAGCGCCAGCGTGGTGAAGGCGGCGGGGGCGATCAGCGCGTCCGGCCCGTCGATCACCACCCGGTCCAGCGAGTGGCTGGCATAGGCGTCGGTCTCGGTGCGGATCAGGTCGTAGAGCGAGGAGGGCGACCAGTCCTTGCGCGTCACCTGATCGTGCGCGCGGGCGAGGGCGTGGATGCGGCTGCCGACGATCTCGGCGAATTCGTCGATCGTGCGCGCGCCTTCCTTGCTCTGGGCGACGAGGCCGCGGATCAGGTTGAGGATGTTGCGCACGCGGTGGTTCAGTTCCGCGATCAGCATGTCCTGCTGCTGGCTGGCTTGCTCGCGCTCGACGTTGGCGGCGTCCGACAGGCGCAGCACGACTTCGAGCAGGGTGATGCGCAGCGCTTCGGCGGAGGAGACTTCCTCGTCGGTCCAGGGACGCGAATAGCCGCGCCGCTCCTCGCGCCAGATCTCGAAGCTCTTGCGGGGGGTCAGGCGCGCGCCGTTGGGGCCGAGTTCGATGGCCTTTTCGGGATTGCCCGCCCACTTGACCTCACGCACCGCCTCGCCCCGGAACAGGACGATGTAGTCGCGCGGGGAACGGCTGACCGGCAGGGCCAGCAGGCCCGATGCCTTGTCCGCCCATTCCGCCGCAGGCGGGTAGACTGCGGAAATGTTGTCCGAGGCCCAGACCGTGCTGGCCCCGGCGGTGTTGAGGAACCGCGCGAGGGTGGCGAACTGCGTCTGATCGGGCACCGCGCCGTGGCCGATGAAGCGGCCGTCCACCCAGCCGACGACGCCGTCGAAGGGGATCACCTGCCGGATCGAATCGGTGAAGTCGTCGAAGGCTTCCAGCAGCGATCCGCCGCCGGCGACGCGGGCCATGATCTCGTCGTGGAGGCGCATCGATTCCGCGCGCTTCTCGGTCGAGAAATCGGTCTCCTTCTGCTCCAGCAGGTAAGAGAAGAATTCGCCGAACAGCTCGCTCGCGGTGCGTACCGAATAGGACAGCGTCAGCGGCGAATAGTGGTGGCAGGCCATCAGCCCCCACAGCTTGCCGCGCCGCATGATCGAGACCGACATCGACGCCTTCACGCCCATATTGCGCAAGTATTCGATGTGGATCGGCGACACCGCGCGCAGGCCCGACATCGACAGGTCGAGCGGATCGCCGTTGGGATTGGTCGCGGGGATGATCGGCACCGTCGGGTCGTCGACGTCGCTGATGATGCGCAGCAGGTTGCGGGTGTAGAGCTTGCGCGCCTGCGCCGGAATGTCGGACGAGGGGAAGTGCTGGCCCTTGAAGCTGTCGACCATGCCGTTCAGGCTCTCGGCGATGACTTCGCCCGCGCCGTCTCCCTCGAAGCGGTAGACCATCACCCGGTCGAAGCCGGTGAGGCCGCGCAGATGGCGCGCGGCGCTGGAGCACAATTGCTCGATGGAGGGCGACTGGCGGAGCCGCTCGATCATCGGACGCACGTAAGAGACGAAGTCGCGGCGCTTGCCGCCTTCGTGGGGCTCGATTTCCAATATGAAAGAGCGGCCGGAATTGTGCACGGCGACGTCGAAGACGCGGCCGTCGCCGATCAGGTCCACCTCGAACATGCGCTCGACGGTGCCCGCGCTGCCAAGGATCTGCAGGCGCGTGCGGATGTCGTGCAGGGCTTCCTGCGACAGGAACTCGGTGGCGGAAAGGCCGACGAGATCGCGTGCGTCGCGGCCGAACAGGTCGGTGCAGTTCACCGAGACGTGGTTGATGATCCAGTCGCTGGAGAACGACAGCAGCCAGCCGAAGCTCTGGATGCGGCCGATGATGTGGATCGGCTCGAGGTCGCAGGTGGACAGGTCTACCTGGTGCATCGCGTCAGCCATCGACACGCGCCGCGAGGCCGGCACTGGCGGCGAACGCGCGCGAGAACGTCTCGAACGCGGCGAGGGCGGCGGTGCGCAGCGCCTCCGCCTGATCGGGCGCATATGTGCGGGTCCGCAGGACCGGGACGAGCGCCTTCCACGCGTCGTGGCCGCGCCCGTCGCTCATGTAGGCGGAGCGGAAGCCCTTCGCTTCGCCCCAGTAGCCGCGCTGGCGGATGACCACGAGGCCAAGGCGCGAGCCCGAGACGACATAGGCGATGCCTGCCTCGCCGCCTGCCGCATCGAGCCCGGCAGGCGTCTCGATAGAGGGCACGGCATCGACGCCGAGAGCATCGAGATCGGCGCGCAGCATGGCCGGATAGTCCGGGCATTCGAGGCCGAGTTCGCTCTCCAGAAAGCCCCGGAACGCAGGGAACATCGGCTCCAGCCCGGCGGCGTGCGCGGCAAGGAAGCGCCCGAGCCCGTCGCGGGTCATCAGGTCCAGCGCGCCGAAGGATGCGTCCAGCCGCTCGTGAGAGGGGCCGGTCGCTTCGCGCAGCACGGTCAGCATGTCGGGCATTACGGGCGATCCGAGGGCGTCTTGCATGATTATCCGAATAAGGCCGCGAGGGCCGTTTGCAAGCGGACCGACAAGGCACGCCTGGGTCCGGGAACAGATGATCCCGGATAATGTTCCTGAGTAACACATAGCATCTCTGAAACGGACGGTCTGTTCACTTATGACCGCATCCTGGAACCGTAGGCCCTTGGCTGGGTTGTCGTTTCCGGACGGCGCAGGATTGCGACCCTTTGCGTCGGCCCTTCCGGTCGTCACGCCCATGCGTCACGCCGAGCCGCCCAAGGAGCACAAATGAGCACGATCCCGCAGACAAGCCCGGTTTCCGCCGCCGCGATCGCCGGCAGCGACCTGCTCACGGCGCTGCGGCAGGACGACTTCGCGCTGATCGAGCCTAAGCTGGGCGAGTGCCGGTTGAAGTCGGGCGAAATCATCTACCAGCCCGGCGACAGCGTCGATTACTGCTATTTTCCGACCGGCGGCGCGATGTGTTCCTACTTCGTCGAGATGGAGGACGGCACGGCGGTCGAAACCATCCTCGTGGGCCGCGAAGGGGCGCTGGGCGGGATCGTCAGCCACGGCTCGCTCCCGGCCTATGCGCGGGCAAACGTGCTGCACGACGGGGTGTTCCTGCGCATCGCCTCGCGCGATATCGAGGCGGCCAAGGAGCGCTCGCCCGCGATCGCGCATCTTTTCGCACGCTATGCCGATTGCGTGATGGCGCAGGTGTTCCAGTCGATCGCCTGCAATGCCGTCCACACGATCGAGCAGCGCGCGGCGAAGTGGCTCTCGGCGGCCGTCGACCGGATCGGGCGCAACGACGTGACGATGACGCAGGAGCAGCTCGCCTCGATGATGGGCATCGGCCGCAGCTACGCCAGCCGGGTGCTGCAGCGTTTCAAGCGCGACGGTATGGTGCGCACCCGTCGCGGCGGCATCGAGGTGCTCGACCGCGAAGGGCTGAAGAACCGCGCCTGCGCCTGCAACGACCAGGTCGAAGGGCATTTCCGCCGCGTGCTCGGGGACGTCTATCCCAAGGAGGGTTGAACCCCGTCGCGACGGGCCGTTTCGGGTCATCGTCGCAATACGGTCAGGATAACGCCATCGATATGCCATCGAACTGGCACTTTCACGTCATGAATGACCCCTAGCACTCGCCCTCGCGACCAATAAGGGGGCAATAACCATGACCGAGATGAATCCGGTCACCGCCTATACGGACGGTGACGTCGATACCAATGACACCACGCAGCGCTCGCTGGAGAGCATGGCGGCGGAGCGCTACTCGCGCCGCAACGCCATGTTCCGCGGCGCCGGGGCGACCACGATGGCCTTCATGGGCACCAGCCTGCTCGCCGCCTGCGGTGACGACGGCGAAGGCGGCAGCATCGGCGGCGCCGTCTCCGTCTCGGCGGGCAGCAGCGTCGCCACCAGCGCGGGCCGCGTCGTCACGCTGACCGGCACCGTCTCTGGCAACGGCCAGGATGCGGGCTGGAACCAGCGCACCGGACCCGAAGTCGCGCTGATGGGCAGCGGCGCGACCGTGACCTTCATCGCGCCTGCCGTTGCGGCCGCCACCGATCTCGTCTTCCAGTTCAGCGCCAAGCCGCTGATCGGCGAGGCCGTGACCGCGACCACCACCGTGCGCGTCTCGCCCGCAGTGCTCGGCTTCACCGCCGTCGCCCACTCGCTGAGCGACGTCGCGATGGTTCCGGAAGGCTACTCGGTCACGATCATGACCCGCCTCGGCGACCCGATCGCCGCCGGTGTCTCGGCTTATGCCAACGACGGCAGCGACGCCGACTTCGACAAGCGTATCGGCGACCACCACGACGCGCTGCACTACTTCGGCCTCTCGGCTTCGGGCACGCCTGACCGCAACAGCTCGACGCGCGGCCTGATGGTCCAGAACCACGAGAACATCACCGAGACCTACCTGCACCCGGCCGGTCCCAGCGCCGCGCCGCGCCCGCTGGCCGAAGCGCTCAAGGAGATCGAGTGCCACGGCGTCTCGGTCGTCGAGTATGTCGACGGCGGCAACCGCAAGTGGACCTACAAGCAGGACAGCACCTTCAACCGCCGCATCACCCCCAACACGCCGATGTCGTTCCACGGCCCGGCGGCGGGTTCGGCGTTCCTCGTCACCGCCTACTCGAAGGATGGCACCGCCGGTCGCGGCACCATCAACAACTGCGCCAACGGCGTTACCGGCTGGAAGACCAACCTCACCTGCGAAGAGAACTACGCGGGCTATTTCCGCCGCGATGCGGCTGACGACGCCAAGCGCACCCCGGCCGAACTGGCCTCGCTGCGGCGCAACGGCATCACCAGCCGCTCGGGCAACTACAGCTGGTCGACCGCGTCGAGCACCGACACGCGCTTCACCCGCTGGAACGCGACGATCACCGGGGCCGCCGCAACCGACGACTTCCGCTACGAGCCGAACCAGTACGGCTGGGTGGTCGAGATCGACCCGTACAACCCCACCTCGACCCCGCGCAAGCGCACCGCGCTGGGCCGCTTCGGCCACGAAGGCGCTTTCGTGCGTATCGCCGCCGGGCAGAAGCTGGGCGCCTACATGGGCGACGATTCGCGCGGCGAATACCTCTACAAGTTCGTCTCGAACGAGACCTGGGCCGCTGCCGATGCCGACGCCACCGACCGCCTTGCGGTGGGTGACAAGTACCTCGACGCCGGTACGCTCTACGTCGCCCGCTTCAACGCGGACGGCACCGGCACCTGGCTGCCGCTGGTCTACAGCCCGACCTTCCCGAAGCGTCCGGCAAGCGGCACCTACCCCGAGTACACCTTCACCAGCCAGGCCGACATCTGCGTCAACACCCGCTTCGCCGCCGACGCGGTAGGCGCGACGCCGATGGACCGCCCGGAATGGACCGTGGGCAACCCGGTCACCGGTGAAATCTACCTGACGCTGACCAACTCGAACAATTCGTTCCGCCCGGTCACCGGCACCAACGCTGCCAACCCGCGCTCGTACAACGACCCCAAGGGTCCGTCGAACTCGGCACAGACCGGCAACCCGAACGGCCACATCGTGCGTCTGCGCGAAGACGGCGACACCACCAGCGCCACGACGTTCAAGTGGGACATCTACCTCTTCGGTGCCGACTCCACCGATGCTGACCCCACCAACGTCAACATCTCGGGCCTCACCACCGCGAACGATTTCTCGAGCCCGGACGGCGCGTACTTCTCGCGTTCGACCAACCCCTCGGGCCAGATCAATCCGCTGATGTGGATCGAGACCGACGACGGCGCGCTGACCGACCGCACCAACTGCATGCTGCTCGCCGCGATCCCCGGTCACGTCGGTGACGGCGGCGCCTACACGGTGAACAACGCGGGCAACACGCAGAACACCTTTGTCGGCGCCAAGGCGACCGCGGCCAACCTGCGCCGCTTCCTCGTCGGCCCGGTCGAGTGCGAGATCACCGGCATCGACCAGACGCCGGACGGCCGCACCCTGTTCGTGGGCATCCAGCACCCTGGCGAGGGCGGCTCCTACTCGGCGCCGACCAGCCACTGGCCGTACTCGCAGGACGGCAGCACGCCGGCCGCCAGCGTGCGTCCGCGTTCGGCGCTGATCGCGATCACCAAGAACGACGGTGGCGTGATCGGTCTCTGATCGAAGCTCCCCTCGGGGAGAATGCCCTGAGGGAGAATGCAGGGGAGGGGGCGCCGATGGGCGCCTCCTCCCTTGGCGTTTGTGCGGAATCCTCCCCGTTGCGCAGCAATGGGGAGGGGGACCGCCGCGAAGCGGTGGTGGAGGGGGCGAAGGCGCGCGGGTTCCCCCTCCGTCAGTCGCGGCGCGACTGCCACCTCCCCATCGCTTCGCGACAGGGAGGATTTAGGGTCAGAACCGGTCGGCGTTCATCACTTTCGCCCACGCCGCCACGAAGTCGTCCACGAACTTCTGCTTCGCATCGTCCGAGGCGTAGACCTCCGACACCGCGCGCAGTTCGGAGTTCGACCCGAACGCCAGATCCACCGGGCTCGCGGTCCAGCGCAGCTTGCCGGTCTTGCGGTCCTTGCCGTCATAGAGCCCCGGCGCCGCGCTCTTCGACCAGACCGTGTCCATCGAAAGCAGGTTGACGAAAAAGGCATTGTCGAGACTGCCCGGCGTCGCGGTGAAGACCCCCGCGCTCGACTTGCCGGCATTGGCGCCCAGCGCGCGCATGCCGCCCACCAGCACCGTCATCTCCGGCACCGTCAGGTTCAGGGCGTCGGCCTTGTCGACCAGCGCGGCGGCCGGGTCGAGCCGGTAGTCGGCCGTGTAGAAGTTGCGGAAACCGTCGGCCTTGGGTTCGAGGTACGCGAACGATGCCACGTCGGTCTGGTCCTGCGCCGCATCGACGCGGCCCGGCGCGAAGGGCACCTTCACCGGATAGCCCGCCTTGCTGGCCGCCTGTTCGACACC
>NZ_ALVC01000253.1:0-4484 GCF_000293195.2 Sphingomonas sp. LH128 | reverse complement strand
CTGGCCTGTTACGACCAACTATCGTCCGGGCGCTCTTCCGAGGGTTGGGCTTTGCGCGGCCAGCGGTCCCAGCCTTCGCTGGGATGACGGGCGCGTGTTGGATAGGGAGTGCAATGGCAGAGAATCGTCCCCTGTACCTCGGCCCGCGCCTGCGCCGTCTGCGCCGTGAACTCGGCCTGACGCAGCTGGCGATGGCCGATGATCTGGAAATCTCGCCCAGCTACGTCGCCCTGCTGGAGCGCAACCAGCGGCCGGTCACCGCCGACATGCTGCTGCGCCTCGCGAAGACCTACCGCCTCGACATCGCCGACATCGCCGGTGACGACGGGGAGGGCTACGCGCGCCGCCTGACCGACGTGCTGCGCGACCCGATCTTCGCCGATATCGACCTGCCCAAGCTGGAGGTCGCCGACCTCGCCACCAGCTTTCCGGGTGTCTCCGAAGCGCTCTTGCGGCTCCATCAGGCCTATACCCGCGAGGCGCAGGCGCTGGCCGAGCAGCGCGCCGCCGGGCCGATGGCGGACGAGAACGAACCCGTGCGCGAAGCGCAGCGCTTCCTCGCCGCCAACCGCAATTACTTCCATGCGCTCGACACCCGCGCCGAGGAACTGGCGGGCGAGATCGAAAAAGCGGGCGGGGCGACCGAGTGGCTCGCCGCCAAGGCCGTGCGCGTGCGATTCCTGCCGCCTGACGTGCTCATGGATTCGCTGCGCCGCTTCGACCGGCACAACCAGCAATTGCTGATCGCCGACACGCTCGACCATGCCAGCCGCGCGTTCCAGATCGCCACGCACATCGCCCACACCGCGCTGCGATCCGAGATCAAGCAGACGATCCGGGCCGACAGCTTCTCCAGCCGCACCACCGCGACGCTGCTGCTGCGCGCGCTGGCGGGCTATGCGGCGGCGGCAATCGTCATGCCTTATGGCCGCTTCGCCCGCGCGGCGGACCAGCGGCGCTATGACATCGATGCCCTGTGCGCGCTGTTCGGCGCCAGTTTCGAGCAGGTGGCGCATCGCCTCACCACCCTGCAGCGGCCGGGGGAGGAGCGCGTCGGCTTCTTCTTCATCCGCGTGGACGAGGCGGGCAATGTCTCCAAGCGGCTCGACGGCGCGGGCTTCCCCTTCGCCGCGCATGGCGGCGGGTGTCCCTTGTGGAGCGTGCATCAGGTGTTTCGCCGTCCGGGCGAAATCGTGCCGCAATGGCTCGAACTGCCGGGCGGGGAGCGCTTCTTCTCGATCGCGCGCACGGTGACTGGCGGGGCGGCAGGTTACGGCGGTGCGCGGGTCGTGCGCGCGGTGGCGCTCGCCTGCGCGGCGGAGCAGGCGGGGCGGCTGGTCTATGCAGGCGGTACGGACCCGACGAGCGCGCCGACGACGCCGATCGGCGTCACCTGCCGTCTGTGTCAGCGTGCGGAATGCACCGCCCGCTCGGTCCCGCCGATCGGGCGCGACGTGCTGGCGGACGACTACCGCCGTGCCGCGCAGCCCTATACGTTCGCGGAGAGTTGAAACCCTTTCCCGTCATCCCAGCGAAAGCTGGGACCGCTGGCCTGTTACGGCCAACTATCGTTCAAACGCCCTGCCGAGGGTTGGGTTTTACACGGCCAGCGGTCCCAGCCTTCGCTGGGATGACGGGGTAAGGTTACCGCAGCAACACCGGTAGTCCCGACACGCCCTGCTGCTCCAGCCCGCCGGTCATGAACGGCGCGGGCGCTTCGGGATCGAGCCGCAGGTTCGGGAAGTGATCGAGCAGCGCGTTGATGCCGCGATTGATCTCCACCCGCGCCACGTTCATGCCGAGGCATCGGTGCGTACCGAACCCGAAGGCAAGGTTGGTCTTCTTCGGCCGGAACAGGTCGTATTCGTCCGGGCGGTCCCAGCGCGCGGGGTCGCGGTTGGCCGGGCCGAGGCCGAGTTCCAGCACCGCACCCTTGTGGATCGCGTGGCCGTAGAGTTCGGTGTCCTCCATCACCATGCGGTAGAAGTAAGGCGCCGTCGGATACCAGCGCAGGCTTTCCTCCACCGCATCGTCCACCAGCGAGCGGTCGGCGCGCACCGCTGCCAGTTGCTCGGGATGGGTGAGCAGGGCGTAGAGCGCGATGCCCATCTGCCGCCACGAGGTGCCGCCGCCCGCGACCATCACCAGCTTGACGTGCGCCATGATCTCGCGGTCGGTGAGGGCACGCGGTTCCTCGCCCGGCATCTGCAGTTGCATCGTGATGAGGAAGCTGACGAGATCGTCCTTCGGCTCCTGACGGCGGCGCGCGATCAGGCCCAGCACGGTGCTCTCGACGATCTTCGCGTTGGCCTGCCGCTGCTCCATCGTCACCGTCCGGCTCGAACTGGTGGAGTTGAGGTAGGCGTGACGGAAACGCAGCGCCTCGTCGCCGTCGAGGCCGATGGCGGTGGTGATCGTGTAGACCGGGATGCGCGCGCAGTAGTCGAGGTTGAGGTCGGCGCGATCTGCCCGGCTCATGCGGGCGATCAGGCGTTCGATGATGGTGTCGATGGTATGCTCGCGCCACCAGCCCATCGCCTCGGGCATGTTGAAGCGCGGCTGGATGGTGCGGCGATAGGCGCGGTGGACCGGCGGGTCCATTTCGAGAATGCCCATAGTCTTCTCGCCGGCCGGGTTGTCGTGGCCCTGCACCGAGTTGGAGAACACCGCGGCATTGCGCAGCGCGGCTTCCACCGCCTCGAACGACAGCACCGTCCAGTGCGGACGTCCGGCCGCGCGCGCATGGCGCTCGTGCAGCGGCAGGCCGAGCAGTTCGCGCAGGCGTCCTTTCAGCACCGGGCCTTCATCGCGCAACGCGTGGATGCGCGGCATTATCTCGGCCACTTCCACGAGGTTGCCGATCGCCTCAGCCTCGCGGCGCACGTCGTAGAGTTCCTCGTAGAGCGGGTCGTCGGCGGTAAGAACGTCGTCGTTCTCGGGCGCGGTGGGGGTGTCCAGCATCAGGCGATCCCCAGCAGCTTGCAGGCGTTGTCGTGGATGATCGCGCGCACGTCCGCCTCGGGCACGCCTTCGAAGTCGCGCAGGATGACCTCGCGCGATTTGGGGAAGGTCGTCTCCGAGTGCGGATAGTCCGAGGACCACATGATGTTCCGCGCGCCCGGCAAGTCGCGGTTCAGGATGCCGGTGCGATCCTGGATGAACGAGCCGTAGACGTTGCGGTCCATGTAGTAACTGGGCGGATGCTTGAGCTGGCTCTCGGTCCAGAAGCGCTGCCGTTCCCAGGTGCGGGTGATGTATTCGGTGTACCACGCGAACCAGCCCACGCCGCTCTCCATGCTGCCGATGCGCAAGTCCGGGAAGCGGTCGAAGATGCAGTTGAAGATGAAGATGCCGATCGGTTCGGCCATCGCCATCTTGCTCATCGGCATGTCGGGCAGGAAGAACTCCTTCTGCCCGAAGCGCGGCACCCGCGCGCCGAGGTGGAAGGTGATGACGAGGCCGTGGTCGCACACCGTCTTCCACAGCGTGTCGAACGCCGGGTCGGAATATTGCAGCGCGCCCTTGCTGTCGCCGGTCAGCGCCGAGACCTGGCCATCCTTCATCGCGGCGATGCCGGACGAGGTCTTCCAGGCGTCGGGGTTCTGCGGGAAGGCGGGCAGGTTGATGGCGCGAAAGCCCTTCTTCGCGAGCCGGGTGACATGCGCGCAAGTCTCGTCGATGTCGCGCATCGGCACGTAGCCGACGGGATAGAGCCGGTCAGGCGCCACCGAGGCGAAGTCCATCACCCAGTTCTGGTACGCCTCGTAGCTGGCGACGTAGAGTTCGTTGTCGAACGAACCCAGCGGCCCGCCGCCGAACAGCAGCGCGGCATCCATGCCGTCGGCGTCCATGTCGGCGAGGCGGGTGGCGGGCTCCCAGACCGTGCGCTGGTCGGCGAGGCGGCCCTTCATCTTGAAGTTCTTGCCCTCTCGCCCGGCCTGGTTGTTGATCATCATGAAGGGGCGGCGGTTGCCCTCGAAGCAGATGTAGTCCCCGTCCTCGGCGTGGTCGATGAAGGGCGCGCGGTCCTTGAGGTGGGCGGGGAGGTAGTCCTTCCACATGTCGTGCGGCGGATCGATGTGCGCGTCGGCGTCGAAGATCGGGCCGTACTGCCAATCGGTGGCCGCATTCGTGCGGATCGCGGGATCTGCTTCGCTCATGTCCGGTTCCTCTCGTCCCGTCCTATTATTCGAAATTGCGAATTGATTATCGCATTAGTGAATGATTCGGTCAAGGTGTGGTGGCGGTAGCGTCGTCCCGGACTTGATCCGGGACCGCTGGGTACTTTTGAGGTGAGAGCTTGCGATGGGCCACTGCGACGCTGCGGCTTGACGCGAGTTAGGCGTCGCCTCGCCAGCGGTCCCGGATCAAGTCCGGGACGACGTGCCAGTTCAATCCCGCCGCAGGATCATCGCGCCGTAGCCATAGCCGCCGTTGGAGACGATGCAGGTCCGCGCGTCCCGCACCTGCCGCCCGCCGCCGCG
>NZ_ALVC01000252.1:0-5857 GCF_000293195.2 Sphingomonas sp. LH128 | reverse complement strand
CGGAACCGGGCAGGCCCGGCCCTGAATCTGGTTCTGAGGCGGACCCGAACCCGCCCCGGGCCCGTCACGGGCCTGCTCGGCGGCAGTTTCAACCCGGCCCACGGTGGACACCGCCGCGTCACCCTGTTCACCGTCGAGGCGCTTGCGCTCGACGAAGTGTGGTGGCTGGTCTCGCCGGGCAATCCGCTCAAACCCAAGGCCGGGATGGCCCCGCTGGCCGCGCGGATGCGCTCGGCGCAGCAGCAGGCGCGGGGCGCCCGCATCCGGGCCACCGCGATCGAGCGCGAACTGGGCACCCGATACACCGTCGACACCCTCCGCGCACTCCTTCACCGTTACCCGAAACGGCGCTTCGTATGGCTGATGGGGGCGGACAACCTCGCCCAGTTGCACCGCTGGAAGGACTGGCGGACGCTGTGCCGACTCATGCCGATTGCGGTAATCGCGCGTCCGGGGTATGATGGCGCTGCCCTCGCGAGCCCCGCGATGGCCTGGCTGGGGAAATTCCGGAGACCCCTGACCAGTCTTCGCGGTCCGGAAGAGTGGAGCGCACCCGCGCTGGTGACATTGCGATTCGACCCCGATACGCGGTCGGCAACGGCGATACGCCAGGCCGATCCGGACTGGGCACGAAGGTTCTCAGATCGACCTTCGCGTGACGCGGTCACGTACCACTTGATCCCCGGAACGGCGGAATGATCGGCTTTCAGGCCATCTTCCCGCATACCCGGCTTACACGGCAAACGATCGAACGCGGCAGGATGGCCTTCATCCTGCCCGGTCGGTTTTGAAAGGAGCAGAACCCAACCAAGATGCCACAGGCAGAACTACAGCCGGAATCAACCGGCGCCACCCCGCTTCCGGTCACGATCGAAAGCGATGATCCGTTGCTGAACCTCGTGCTTTCGTCGCTGGACGACGATCAGGCGCAGGAACTGGTGACGATCGACCTCGACGGCAAATCGAGCATCGCCGACTTCATGGTGATCGCCTCGGGCCGTTCGACCCGCCAGGTTGCGTCCATGGCGCAGAAACTCGGCGAGCGACTGAAGCAGAACGGCTTCGGCCATCCGCGTATCGAGGGCCTTCCGGCGGCCGACTGGGTGCTCGTCGATGCGGGCAGCGTGGTCGTCCACCTGTTCCGTCCCGAAGTGCGCACGTTCTACAACCTCGAGCGGATGTGGGGCTTCGACGGCCCGTCCGGGGCAGCCTGACCGCTGCCTAGAGGATGATCCTCCGGTCGCGACGGTGACCGGAAAATCGCAAGGAAATCACGCGGGGGCCCTGCTCCGTCCCCGCGTTCCGGCCTGATTGCACCCTGAACCCATGCTGCTGCACATCATCGCTCGCGGAAAGATCGCCCGCTCGCCCGAGGGTGAGATGCTGGATCGCTACGCGAAGCGCATCACCTGGCCGTTCAGGCACAGCGAGCTGCCCGATGTCGGCGGCAAGGTGCCGCCTCCCGCCCATACCCCGGTCCGTGAAGTCCTGCTCGACGAGCGGGGCAAGCTGATGAGCTCGGAAGAGTTCGCCGCGCTGCTCGGCCGCTGGCGCGACGAGGGCGTGCGCGAATGCCGCTTCCTGATCGGCGCCGCCGACGGCCACGGTGACGAGGCGCGGGCGCAGGCCGACCACCTTCTGTGCTTCGGCCGCATGACCTGGCCTCACCTGATGGTCCGCGCGATGCTCGCCGAACAGCTGTGGCGCGCCACCGCGATCCTGGCCGGGCATCCCTACCACCGCTCGGGCTGATGAAGCGCCTGAAGGTCTTCTTCGACGGCGGCTGCCGTCCGAATCCCGGCCCCATCGAAGTCGCCGTGGTGATACGCGGGGTGGCGCATGTCTTTGAGGATTGCGGCTGCGGCACCAACAGCGATGCCGAGTGGCTGGCGCTGATCCATGCACTGGAACTCTGCCGGGAGCAGGGGCTGGAACAGGTCGAGCTGATCGGCGATGCGGCGGAGGTTGTGCGTCAGGCCAACCGGGCCTTGCGCGACGGGCATGGCCCGGGGCGGCACGCGGCGCGCTTCCTTGCGCTGGCGGCTCAGGTTCGTCCTGCGCGCATACGGTGGATCAAGCGTGAGCAGAACCTTGCCGGAATTGCGCTGGCCGCGCGCCATCCAAGGTGAAGGCATTTTATCCTCCCTGTTCCGCAGGAATGGGGAGGTGGCAGCGCGAAGCGCTGACGGAGGGGTCTTCTCCCCCTCCACCACCGACTTCGTCGGCGGTCCCCCTCCCCATTCCTGCGGAACAGGGAGGATACACAAGGTCCCCAACGCGGCGGAAGCTGCCGCTCGATAAAAAGCAGAAAAACGGGTTCACGCGGAGGCGCAGAGGTGTTGGGTGACGCCGTGAACTCGCTCCCCATTCCAATGGTGAGGAAAACGCACCGATGAAAGGAAAGGCTCGCTGCCGCAAGCGCTACACCTCTGCGCCTCCGCGTGAATCATTCTTCTTCGTCATTGCGAGCGCAGCGAAGCAATGACGGAGGTACGCCCTCAGCCCAGCCCGATCAGCGAAATCTGCCGCCCGTAGCTCAGTTCCCCGCGATGGGTGGCGCGGCGGAAGGAGTAGAACCGCTCGGGCTCGGCATAGGTATCCAGCCGCAGTCCCTCGGGATGCGCGATGCCGGCGAGGCGCAACCGGCACAGCACGTAGCCTTCGAGGTCGAACTGGAAATGCTCGGGCCGCCCTTCGCGGAAGAACCGCGCATTGGGCAGGTCGTCGGCGAGGAAGCGCTCGCGGAACGCTGCGTCCACGTCGTAGGAATCCTGCGCGATGCACGGCCCCACCGCCGCGACGATGCTTTCCCGCCGGGCGCCGAGGGCCACCATCGCGGCGATGGTGGCATCGGTGACGCCGCCCAGCGCCCCGCGCCAGCCGGCATGGGCCGCGCCGATCACGCCCGCCTCGCGGTCGGCGAAGAGCACCGGCGCGCAGTCGGCCGTGAGGATACCCAGCACCGCGCCGGGCCGGTCGGTGACGATGGCGTCGGCCTTGGGGCGGTCTTCCTCGGACCATGGTTCCCCGCCCAGCACCGCGCAGTCGGCCGAGTGGACCTGATAGACCGTGACCAGCCGCGCGCCGGGCAGCACCGCTTCGGCCGCCCGCGTGCGGTTGCGTTCGACGATGTCGAGATCATCGCCCGAACCGCGCCCGACGTTGAGGCCCGCGACTTCGCCCTCGCTTACTCCGCCCCGGCGGCCGAGGAAGCCGTGGGAGACACCTTCGAGCAGAGTGGCGCGGTTGACTTCGACCGGCTCAGCCAAGGGACTTCGACACCTGCTCGCGCACGTCGCGCGAAAGCTCGGGCAGCGCCGCGATGCGCTCCAGTTCGGCGCGCATCATCGCCGCGCGGACCGGCTCGATCCGGCGCCAACGGCCGAGCGAGGGCACGAAGCGCGCCGCCGTCTGCGCGTTGATCGGATCAAGACGGCGGATCAGGTCGCCGATCATGCGGTAGCCCTCGCCGCTGGCGTCGTGGAACGCCTTGGGGTTCGCCGCCGCCGCCATGTAGAGCGCGCGCACGCGGTTGGGGTTGGTCATGGTAAAGTCTGCGTGCTGCGCCAGCGCCGCGATGTGCTCCAGCACTTTCGGGTTCAGCGCGCCCGCCTGGAGCGAGAACCACTTGTCGATGACGAGGGCATTGCCTTCGTAGCGATCGTGGAAATCGGCCAGCGCCGTCTCGCGCTCGGGCGCTTCGAGGCTGGCGAGGACCATGAGCGCGCCCTGGCGGTCGGTCATGTTGTCGGCGGCCTGGTACTGCGCGAAGGCGCGGCTAGCACCCTCGGCCGGGTCGCCACAGGCGATCAGCACCAGCGCCTGCGTCTTGATCTTGCGGGCACCGCGCGCCGCCGCCTCACGCGAATAGGGCACGGCGACGGCGCGGTCGTGCAGCGCCTTGAGCGGGGCGGCGAGTTCGCGGCCCAGCCATGCCTTCAGCGCCTCGCGCTCGGCATGGATCGCGCCGGGGTCGGAGACGGGGAGCTGCTCGGCAAGGTAGGTCTCGGCGGGCAGGATCATCAGCTCGCCACGCATCAGGTCGTCGAGCGCCGGGTCGGCGATCACCGAACCGTAAGCCTCGCCGATCGCCGCGCGCCCCTCGGCGCGCGCGGCATCATCGAGCTTGCCAGAGACGGCGGCGACGAGATGCTGGACGACGAGGCCCTGCATCGCCTCGTAGCGGGCGAAGGGATCGTCGTCATGCGCGGCGAGGAACACGAGGTCCGCGCTGTCGCGTTCGAACTCGATCGCCACCGGAGCCGAGAAGCCGCGGTTGATCGACAGCACCGGCGGCTGGGTGAAACCGTCGAAGGTGAAGGTCTGGCTGTCCTTGTCGAGGACGATCAGCTGCTCGCCCGAATGGGTGCCGGTGTCGCGGTCGAACAGCGCGACGCGCAAGGGGATCGGCATGGCCTGCTTTTCGGGCTGTCCGGGGGTGGCAGGGACGGTCTGGGTGAGCCTGAGTACCGTTTGGGTGCCGTTGTGTGCCATCTCGGCAGCAACCTGCGGCGTGCCGGCCTGCGAGTACCACAGGCGGAACTGCGTGAGATCGAGCCTGGCGCCATCCTCGATCGCCTTGACGAAATCCTCGCAGGTCGCGGCCTCGCCATCGTGGCGCTCGAAGTAGAGGTCGGTGCCCTGGCGGAACCGTTCGAGGCCCGCCATGGTGCGCATCATGCGGATCACCTCGGCGCCCTTGTTGTAGATCGTCGCGGTGTAGAAGTTGCTGATTTCCTGGAAGGAATCCGGCCGGATCGGGTGCGCCAGCGGGCCCGAATCCTCCGGGAACTGGGCAATGCGCAGGACGCGCACGTCCTCGATCCGCTTGACCGCCTCGCTGCCCATGTCGGCGCTGAACAGCTGGTCGCGCAGGACGGTGAAACCTTCCTTGAGGCTCAGCTGGAACCAGTCGCGGCAGGTCACGCGGTTGCCCGACCAGTTGTGGAAGTATTCGTGCCCGATCACGCCCTCGACGGCATCGTAATCGCCGTCGGTCGCGGTCTCGGGGTCGGCCAGGACATAGCGCGTGTTGAAGACGTTGAGGCCCTTGTTCTCCATCGCGCCCATGTTGAAATCGGACACGGCGACGATGTTGAACAAGTCCAGATCGTACTCGCGCCCGAACGCTTCTTCGTCCCACTTCATGGAATTGACGAGGGAATCCATTGCATGCTGGGTGCGGTCCTCGTCACCCGGGCGGACCCAGATGTTGAGGTCGACCTTGCGGCCGCCCATGGTGGTGAATTCCGCGTGATTGGCGACGAGGTCTCCCGCCACCAGCGCGAAGAGGTAGCTCGGCTTGGGCCAGGGATCGTGCCATTCGGCCCAATGCGTGCCGTTCTCGCCCTCGCCGCTGGCGGTGCAGTTGCCGTTGGCAAGGAGGATGGGGAACTGCGCCTTCTCGCCGCTCATCCGCACCGTGTAGGTGGAGAGCACGTCGGGCCGGTCGGGGAAGAAGGTGATACGGCGGAATCCCTCCGCCTCGCACTGGGTGCAGAGCATCCCGTTCGAGGCATAAAGGCCCATGAGCTGGCTGTTCGCGGCGGGATTGAGCGCCGTTTCGATCTCGACCTCATGCGCCTCGCCGTTCAGTTCGACGAGCAGATCGGAGCCGTCGAGGCGCCAGTCGTTGACGTCGAGCCCGTCCACCCGGACCGCCAGCGGGGCGATCTGGTCGCCATTGAGGCGCAGCGTCGAAGCGCCGCTTCCTGCGGGATTGCGCGCGACCGAGAGCTTGGCGACGACCTTAGTGGCGTCGAGGCCGAGGCGGAAATCCAGCGCGACCTCAGGCACCAGCCATGCGGGCGGCAGGTAATCCTCGCGCCGGATCACCGGAGGCGCGGCGGGCGGCGGC
>NZ_ALVC01000251.1:0-6302 GCF_000293195.2 Sphingomonas sp. LH128 | reverse complement strand
CCGCCACTTTTGCCCATGTCGGCGCGCGCAAGGACAAGGACGAGATCTTCCGTCAGATGCTGAAGCCCCGCTTCGGTGACGGCGTCGATATTCTGATCGGCAAGGGCCGGGCTGACGCCGCCGCCTCCTTCGCCAAGCAGCAGACCACGCCTGAGCAGGCCTTCGCCGCAGCCGGCTATCGCTACGGCGAGGACACTGCGATCGTGCGCGACGCAGCGCGTGTGGCGGTGCTGCGCGACGCTGATTTCGCCCCGATCCCGGCGGTGGAGGCGACGATCGCGCAGCTGGCGCGCAATCCCAAGGGTTACTTCCTGATGGTCGAGTGGGACATGCACACCGACGACCCGAAGAAGGGCCTCGGCCATGTCAGGGAAATGGACGAGATGATCCGCCGCGTCAGCCAGATTGCCGGCAAGGACACGCTGATCCTGTTCACCGCCGACCACAGCTTCGGCCTGCGCATGAGCGGCGGCACGCGTGGCGAACCTTTGGCGGCGCAGTATGACGCCGAAGTCGCCAAGCCGGGCGTCACCGATGCCACGAACGACGTCATCAGCGTCCACGGCGGCCATACGGGAGAAGAAGTGATCGCCGCGGCCTCCGGCCCCGGCGCGGACAAGGTTCACGGGTTCTTCCCGAACACCCGGCTGTTCGACGTCATGCTTTCGGCGATGGGCTGGAAGCCGGAGAAGTAAAGCGGAGCTGGCGAAGGGGAGGTCGCCGCAGATGCAGATGACCTCCCCTCCTATGGATCATCCTTGTGACCCAATTGCACTTCCGGCGGTCACAAAGGGTTTTCGGGGACCTTCATGCGTTCACGATGATGCCGCCGTTGGGATGCAGCACCTGCCCGCTCGTGTAGCTGGCGTCCTCGCACGCGAGGAACAGAAAGGCGGGTGCGACTTCATTGGGTTGTCCGGGGCGTTCCATCGGGGTCCCCTCGCCGAAGTGCTCGAGCTTTTCAGGGCTGGCGCCGCCGCTGGGGTTCAGCGGCGTCCAGATCGGCCCCGGCGCCACGGCGTTCACGCGGATGCCCTGCTCGATGAGGTTTTCGGACAGCGAGCGGTTGAAGGCGGTGATCGTCCCCTTGGTCGAGTTGTAGTCCAGCAGTTCCTTGCTGCTCCGGTACATCGTCACACTGGTGCAATTGACGATGGCGGCGCCCTTCGAAAGAACAGGCCGAAGATGTTGGTCTGGAACGTGCGCCGCAACTGCTCTTCGGAAATGTCATGTCGGACTGGCACTTCGCCCAGCGTTCCACCCTTGGGGCGGTAAACGCCGGGATGGACATGGCCA
The DNA here is from genome assembly GCF_000293195.2 of Sphingomonas sp. LH128. NCBI lineage: Bacteria > Pseudomonadati > Pseudomonadota > Alphaproteobacteria > Sphingomonadales > Sphingomonadaceae > Sphingomonas > Sphingomonas sp. LH128. The sequence goes on along the minus strand of NZ_ALVC01000251.1, from coordinate 5,006 downwards.
TGCCCGGCGGGGCTAGCCCGTTCGGCTTTCCGGACTTCTACGCGGTCCCGCTTCGCAGCGCCGTCATGCGCGGCGAGGTTACCCAAGCCCAGATTGACAGGATGGCCCTCAATGTGATCACGCCGATGTTGCGGCTGGGTCTGGACCGGACACCCTTCGACGGGCGACGCGGCGAGCATGGGGCGACACGTTGTGCTCGCGCACGATATCGCTGCCCAGGGTACGGTGCTTCTACGCAACGAGAAGGGGTTACTCCCATTCGACAGCGGGGTGCATTCGATAGCAGTGATCGGCGACGATGCCGGCGCCCAGGTCCAGACGACGGTGATCCACGGAGGCTTCGTCGGCAGCAAGGGGCTGAGCATGACGGGCGTACTCACCATGGTGGCCTGCGGTATCTGAATTCTCCGGTGCCTTACGCGATGTATCGGTTTAGGTCACCCCGTGTCGCGCGGCGCAATACCTGTCTCTGTCGGCGGTAACAAGTTCTGCTTGACCCTGTCCCGGGTTCGCGGCGGGCTGGAACGAGAAACCCGGCGCTTCATCGGGCGGACCACCGCGTCCGAACAGCAGACGATCCACTAACGGACAGCGGGAGTCGATCCTGGAACGTCCGTTGTGAGGGCGCTGGTGACAACAGGGACGTTTCGTAAGATCATGACCTCAATGGATTTGCAAACGATCTTCCGCGCGGTGCTGGCGCTGCTTTACGCGGTAGCTGGAGCGCTCCATCTGGCCGTGCCTGCGCCGTTCGTCGCGATCGTTCCAGGCTGGGTTCCCGCACCTGAAGCGGTTGTCATGTTGACCGGTATTGCGGAAATTGCCGGCGCTGCCGGTATAGGACAAGGATGGGCGCCTCGGCTTCGCGCTGCTGCGGCATGGGGACTTGCAGCCTATGCATTGTGCGTCTGGCCTGCGAACGTCCAGCATATGCTTCTCGATCTTGCAAGGCCCGGGCATGGAATGGGACTTGCCTATCACGTACCACGCCTTGCCTTGCAGCCGGTACTCATCTGGTTGCCGTTGTGGGCGGCGAAAGTCACTGCCTGGCCTTTCCGGCCCCGCTGAGCCTTGCCATCCCGTTCCCGTGCACGCGTCAGGCGGGTCGGAACGTCAGCGCAGCCCCGTTCATGCAGTAGCGCAAACCGGTAGGCGGCGGTCCGTCGTCGAAGACGTGGCCCAGATGCCCGTCACAGCGCATGCAGCGCACCTCCTTGCGCACCATGCCCATCGAGCGGTCGGCGACGATCATCACCGCGCCGGGGAAATGGTTCCAGAAACTGGGCCAGCCCGTACCGCTTTCGAACTTGGTGGTTGAGGAGAACAACGCGAGGTCGCAGCCCCCGCACAGAAAACGGCCCTTGCGATGCTCTTTCAGCAAAGCACTCGAATAGGGACGCTCGGTGCTTCCCTGGCGCAGTACCGCATAGGCCGGAGGGGATAGCCGCTTTCGCCATTCCGCGTCCGACAGCCTTAGAGGGGCATCCGGAGCGGCGACCGCTCGCCCGCCGATCAGGGCAGCGGTGCCTGCAGCGACCACCGACGAGGAGAAGCCGCGGCGGCTCATCGGGAAAACGTGCGGAATCATGGCTTTTGCATATCCTGTGGGTTGAGAGTGTGCCGATGTCGTGGTCAAGGCATCAGACCGGTATCGTATCAACGCTCCTGTGACGGACTGGCGCCTCGCGCGGAGACGAGGACGGGACTGCTTCGATAGAGCGCAGGAAACGTCGCCTTTAGTGCAGCGACCTTGGGCAGGTCGTTTCGGCGGATATAGGCCGAATCCGGATGCAAGGTCAGGTAGTCCTGATGATAACCCTCGGCAGGGTAGAAACCCTTGAACGGTTCCACGCTGGTAACGATCGGGCGCTTCCAGGCGCTGGTCTTGCCCAGTTGGGCGATGTATCGATCGGCCGTCGCGCGCTGCCCGGGCGAAAGGGGAAACAGCGCGCTGCGATACTGGGTGCCGCGATCCGGGCCTTGCGCATTGAGCGTCGTGGGATCCGCGACCACCGAGAAAAACACATGCAGGAGTTGCCCGTAACTGACCTGCCGGGCATCGTAAGTGACCTTCACCGCCTCGGCATGGCCAGTGCCCCCGCGGGATACCACCGCGTAGTGCGCGCTGCCCCGATCGCCGCCTGCATAGCCCGATATCGCGCTGCTCACGCCGCGGACATGCTGGAATACCCCCTGAACGCCCCAAAAACAGCCGCCAGCGAACACGGCAGTCTCGCGCTTGCCTGCCTCGGGCGTCTCGAACGCCGGTGGCGGGATGCGGAACACGGCCTGGGAGGAAGCGGCTTCGACGCTGCTCTCGCGGAGAAGCGCGGCGAAGCCGGCTACCGTCCCGGCAACGGTGACAACGATCATGGCGGTGTTGGCGATACGGTTCATGGGCGGGGCTTTCGGCTTGCGTCGTCTGTAAACAGATACGACGAAACATGCCGAAAGGATGCAGGCGGTCGTCGAATTCTCCGTCAAAGAGCACTGCGTCGATCATTCATGCATCATTATGGTGCGCGGGAGTTTATGGGTCGCAGCACCAAACCCGCCCACGTACGGGAGCGGGGCGCGCTTCGGCATCTGCGGCAAGGCGACGACACCACATGATTCTCTTCCTGCTGGCTTATCTGGGGGGTGTGCTGACCATCATCAGTCCATGCATCCTGCCCGTGCTGCCTTTCGTCTTCGCGCGCGCCGACAGGCCGTTCCTGCGCAGCGGGTTGCCGCTGCTACTGGGCATGGCGTTGACCTTCGCCGCCGTCGCGACGTTGGCGGCAGTCGGGGGTGGATGGGCCGTCCAGGCGAACGCCTATGGGCGCATCGCGGCGCTCGTCGTGCTTGCCGCCTTCGGCTTGCTGCTGCTGTTTCCCGCCCTTGCCGACCGGGCGACGCGGCCACTGGTCGCGCTGGGAGGAAGATTGTCGCAGTCTGCGGACCGGGCGGATCGCGGAGCGTCGAGTTTCTTCGCCTCGCTCCTGCTGGGCGTCGCCACCGGCTTGCTGTGGGCGCCCTGCGCGGGGCCGGTGCTTGGCCTCGTTCTCACCGGGGCGGCGCTGCAGGGCGCTAGCGCGCATACGAGCCTGTTGCTGCTGGCCTACGCGGCAGGGGCCGCGACTTCCCTGGCACTGGCCTTGCTGGTGGGCGGAAAGGTCTTCGCGGCGATGAAGCGTTCGATCGGCGTAGGCGAACGCATCCGCAAGGCGTTGGGCGTCGCCGTCCTGGTTGGCGTCGTCGCTATAGCTCTGGGGCTGGACACCGGGCTGCTGACCCGCCTGTCGCTGTCAGGCACGGCGCGTTTCGAGCAGGGCTTGCTGGACCGGTTTCACCAGGACGACGCGATGTCCTCAGCCGCCATGGGCAAGGGCGGGCAACTGGTGGAAGAAGGTCGGTTCCCCTCGCTTGCGGGAGTGACCGAATGGATCGGCTCCCCGCCGCTAACCCCGGAATCACTGCGCGGGAAAGTCGTCCTGGTCGACTTCTGGACCTACAGCTGCATCAACTGCCTGCGCTCGCTGCCTTACGTTCGGGCCTGGGCGGAGAAGTACCGCGACCAGGGGCTGGTGGTGATTGGCGTCCATACACCCGAGTTCGCCTTTGAAAAGGATCCCGCCAACGTCCGCAAGGCGGTAGGTGACCTCGGCATTGCCTATCCTGTCGCGATCGACAACGATCATGGCGTGTGGCGCGCGTTCCGCAATCGCTACTGGCCGGCGCACTACTTCATCGATGGCAAGGGCCGCATCCGCTACCATCATTTCGGCGAGGGCGACTATGCGCAGTCTGAAAGGGTGATCCAGCGGCTGCTCGCGGAGAACGGCAGCGCGGTGGGTAATGCGGGAACGGTCACGGTTTCGGCGATCGGAGCCGGAGCCGCCGCGGGGCAGGGGAAGGCGCGATCGCCTGAAACCTACCTCGGCTACGGCAAGGCGATGCGGTTCGCCTCGCCGGGCGGTCTTGTCCGAGATACCCGCCATGACTACGCGGCTCCCGCTAGCCCGCAGCGCGACGCCTGGGGCCTTGCCGGTGAATGGTCGGTCGGCCGCGAACAGGCTTCGCTCGACGCTGCAGGAGGACGCATCGTCTATCGCTTTCACGCTCGTGACGTGCACCTTGTACTCGGTCCGGCGCGAGCGGGCCGGGCGGTACGGTTCCGGGTGACGATCGATGGCCAGGCGCCCGGAGCCGATCACGGCGCCGATGTCGATCCGCGCGGCAACGGGTTGGTCGATGGCCAGCGGCTCTATCAATTGGTCAGGATGCAGGGCGGCACGGCGGAGCGTACTTTCGCGATCGAGTTCCTCGACCCCGGAGTTCAGGCGTTTGCCTTCACGTTTGGCTGAGGTGCACCAGCGGTTGTGTGCACATTGGTGCACGGGCAACAAAACGTCATGGTAAAGCGGCGCAACTAACGGTTGCTCCTCGCAGTTTGCCCTTCCGACAGCGGCTGAGTTGGCCGTCTGATAAGGAGGATTTCCATGAGGGCACTGTACTTTGCGCCTTTGGGCGCGATGGCGCTCGCTCTTGCCGCGCCGGCTTTCGCGCAGGACGGGGATGCGGTGGACTGGAGCGGCCCGTATGTCGGCGGCTCGATCGGTTACACGTTCCAGCAGAATGACAGCAACGAGCATCTGCGTTTCGACACCAACGCCGATGGCAACTTCAACGACACCGTCACCACGACGGCTGGCGCGAATGCCTTTTCTCCCGGCACGTGCGGCGGTGCGGCGCGCGGCGCGACGCCTGACAGCGGCTGCCGCGGCGACAAGGATGCGCTGAGCTGGATGGGCCACGTCGGCTACGACCGGCAGTTCGGCAGCATCGTCGCGGGTGTGGTCGCCGAAGCGGGCAAGACGTATATCGACGATGCGGTGAGCGAATATTCGACGACGCCTGCCTACTACACCATGCGCCGTCAGATCGACTGGAACGGCAATCTGCGTGCCCGGCTCGGCGTGACAACGCGCAGCGGCATCATGCCCTATGTGACGGGCGGCCTGTCC
>NZ_ALVC01000250.1:0-20916 GCF_000293195.2 Sphingomonas sp. LH128 | reverse complement strand
CTCAAGCAGGGCAAGGTCGTGGCGCTGGACTGCGTGAACATGGTCAAGGACTACGTGCAGGGCCGCAAGCTGGTCGAGGCGGGCGCCTCGCCTGATGTGGGGCGCCTCGCCGACGCGGGCGTGCCGCTCAAGGAACTGGTCTGACGATGGCGTCGTCCCGGACTTGATCCGGGACCGCTGGCCGTGAACCGCCTTGCTGTCGACAGGGCGCCTTTACCCGAGGTCGCGCCTAAAGACCGCCACCGGTTCCGGATCAAGTCCGGGACGACGTCAGCTTGCCTCTCGCCCATCGCGCCGCATCTGCAACGGCATCGTCTGCATCCGCCAGCAGCGGCTCCACCTGCGCCAGCAGCGCCTTCCGGCCGCTGTTGCCCGCTGCATAGAGGCAGTTGCGCACGAACCGGTCCCGCCCGATCCGCTTGATCGGACTTCCCGAGAACAGCTTGCGAAAGCCAGCATCGTCCAGCGTGAGCAGGTCCGCCAAGTCCGGCGCCGTCAGTTCCGCGCGCGGCAGGAACGCCTTCATCGTATGCGCCGTCTCGGCGAACTTGTTCCACGGGCAGACCGCGAGGCAGTCATCACAGCCGTAGATGCGGTTGCCCAGCCCCTCGCGCATGTCCTCGGGCACCGGCCCCTTGTGCTCGATGGTGAGGTAGCTGACGCAGCGCCGCGCATCGAGGCGGTAGGGCGCCGGGAAGGCGTCCGTCGGGCAGGCGTCCTGGCAGGCCCGGCACGATCCGCAGCGATCGCGCGCCGGGGCCGAGAGCGGCAGGTCCAGCGTCGTGTAGATCTCGCCGAGGAACAGCCATGAACCATGTTCGCGGCTGACGACATTGGTATGCTTGCCCTGCCAGCCGAGCCCTGCGGCAGCGGCGAGCGGCTTTTCCATCACCGGCGCGGTGTCGGTGAAGACCTTCACGCCGACCGGCCCCAGCCCGCGTCTGTCCCCCTCGCTCACCATCCAGCGGGCAAGGTTCTTGAGCGCCTTCTTCACCGTGTCGTGGTAGTCGGCCCCTTGCGCATACGTCGAAATCCGGCCGATGCCGCCTTCCTCCGCCAGTCGCAGCGGGTCGGCGGCAGGCGCATAGCTCATGCCCAGCGCGATGACGCTGCGGGCTTCGGGCCAGAGCCCCTGCGGACTGCGGCGATGGTGCGCGCGCTCCTCCATCCAGCCCATCGAGCCGTGCATCCCCGCTGCCAGCCAGGCGTCAAGCCGCGCCGCTCGGTCCTCGTCCGTCGCGGCCGAAGCCACGCCAAAGGCGCAGAAGCCGAGAGCGCGCGCCTCTCCCTCCACCGCCTCGGCAAAATTGCTTAGGGCGGTCTTAACCGGGACTGCGCCATCAGGGGCGCACGTGCTAGACCCAGGGGGCTTCATGGATGCGCAAGTAGGAGATCCTCGGTTGACCGGCAATGTGTCAGGTTTCGATTGCCCCCTGGCGATCGAGGCGCGGGGGCTCGTCAAGCGGTTCGAGGGGACCACTGCCGTGGGCGGTGTCGACCTCTCGGTGCCGCAGGGCTCGGTCTACGGCATCCTCGGCCCCAACGGTGCGGGCAAGACGACGACGCTGCGCATGCTGCTGGGTATCATCGAGCCCGATTCGGGTTACCGTCGCATTCTCGGCGCCGAGCGGCCGCACGATGTCGCCCACGCCATCGGCTACCTGCCCGAGGAGCGCGGCCTCTACCCGTCCATGAAGGCGACCGAGGCAATCGCCTTTCTCGGCGCGCTGCGGGGCCTGCCGCTGAAGGAAGGCCGTCGCCGCGCGCACGAACTGCTCGAACGGCATGGCCTCGGCTATGCCGCAGGCCGCCAGATTCGCCAGCTTTCCAAGGGCATGGCGCAGCAAGTGCAGATCCTTGGCACGCTGGTCCATCGCCCGCGGCTGGTCATCTTCGATGAGCCGTTCTCCGGCCTCGATGCGCTCAACCAGGGCAAGCTGGAGGCGATGATGCGCGGCCTGGCCGAGGACGGCACCACGGTGATCTTCTCCACCCACGTCATCGCGCATGCCGAGCGCCTGTGCGACGAGGTCGCGATCATCGCGGGAGGTCGCGTCCCGTTCGCGGGGCCGGTCGACGTCGCGCGCGATCGCATCCCCGCGCAGGTCCGGCTCGAAACGCAGGCCGACGAGGGACTGTGGCGCGCTGCCTTGCCGACCGATTCGCGGCGCGAGGGGCGGTACTGGCACTTCGCGCTGCCCGAGGGCGGGATCGAGCCGCTGCTGCGCGCGCTGATCGCGGGGGAGGCGGGCATTCTGTCGCTGTCCATCGAGCGCGCCGGGCTGCACGATGCCTTCGTCGCCATCGCCGGGGAGGCTGCTGCTCGCGCCCTCGAAGCGGAAAAGCCCGAGGAGCCGCGCCGATGAACTTCGATCTTTCCGCGCCCGGTCATCGCGGCCGCCTGTCGATGCTGGCCGCAGCCTGGGTGGTGGCCCGGCGCGACTTCACCGCGATCCTGTTCTCGCGCACGTTCTTTTTCTTCCTGCTGGGCCCGCTGTTCCCGGTGATCGTCGCATTGCTGGCGGGCAGCGTCGGCCAGCGCGTCGATCAGAGCGGCGAGGCGCCCGCGATCGGCGTGGTCATGGTCGAGGCTGACGCGAAGGCGATGGCCCGTACCCGCGATGCACTGGCCGACCGGCTCGGAGGCGGCCTGCCGGACATGCATGTGGTCAAGGACCTGACCCCGGCCGAGCAGGCCGATCCGGGTGTGGTGCTGGCGTCACGCAAGGGTGCTTTCGCAGGCGTGCTGTCGGGCTCTCCCGCCGCGCCGGTGCTGACCGGGCCGGGACCGCTCATCAAGGACTGGCAAGGCGACGTCGCACTGATCGCGGCCGAGGTTCGCGACGGATCGCTGGTAGCATGGCCGCAAGTGAAGCTGGCAAAAACCGCAATATCGGCGCCCGGCGATTTGCGCAGCCGCCTGCGTACGGCTCAGGGCGCGCAGACGCTGCTGTTCCTGCTGACGATGATGCTGGCGGGCATGGTCCTGTCCAACCTCGTCGAGGAAAAGGGCAACAAGATCATCGAGGTGCTGGCTGCCGCGATCCCGATGGAGTCGGTGTTCTTCGGCAAGCTCTTCGCCATGCTCGGCGTGTCGCTGGTCGGCATCGCGGTGTGGGGTAGCGTCGGCGGAGCGATCTACCTGTCGGCGGGATCGGTCGTGGCACTGCCCGAACCGGCGGTCGGCTGGCCGATGCTGGTCGGGCTGGGGGTGATCTACTTCGCGATGGCCTACCTGCTGCTGGGCTCGGTGTTCCTCGCGATCGGCTCGCTGGCGAACACGGTGCGCGAGGTGCAGACGCTGTCGATGCCGGTGACGATGATGCAGCTTATGCTGTTCTTCTTCGCCACTTACGCGATGACCCAACCGGGCAGCGCGGTCGAGATGCTGGCGGTGGTCCTGCCGTTCAGCTCGCCCTTCGCGATGCTGGCCCGCGCTGCGCAGGAGCCGGCGCTCTGGCCGCACGTCGCGGCGCTTGGGTGGCAGGTGATGTGGGTGGTGCTGCTGGTGCGCGGCGGCTCGATGCTGTTCCGCAGGCGGGCGATGAAGTCGGGGCCACAGGGGGCAGGTCGCAAGTGGTGGCGGTGCGTCGTTTCCAAAGGCTAGCGGGCGCCCGCTTCCTGCATGTGGAAGGCGCGGACCGCCAGTTCCTCGAGGCTCATCAGCTGGCGGAAAACGATGCCGTAGGAGGGGTGCCGACGCCAGCACACGGTGGCCTCGAACTCGGGCATGAGCGCTGAGCTGATGCGCAAATGCTGCCCGATCGCGAGATAGTGTTCGGTCTCGATCCCGGCGCCCTGGCGCGAGAGATCGCGCACCTTGGCGACCGAAGTTTCCCCCGCGATCGTCACCTGCACCGGATGGCCGACGCAGACGCGGATCGGGCGCTTGGGGTAGGGACCGGCCTCGGCGATGAAGCGCTGGGCCTCGATCGGGACGTCGAAGCGGAAGCCCGCTTCCCCGCCGTTCTCCCAGACCTTCTCGACCGCAAGCCGTTCCCCGGCCGCGCTTTCGAGGGCCAGGCGACGTTCGGCGGCGAGCGAGTGGAACAGGCGCAGCTTCACGCCGGTCTCGGACACGTCGCGCACGATGCAGAGGTATTCGCCATGCGCCCCGATCAGCTTCGCGGCGCGCAGCAGCAAGGCGAAGCGCGGACTGGCGCGCTGGTCCTCGTAGCTCGGCTTGCTGCCGGCGGACAGGCTTTCCGGGAAGGACATGCGAAAGATCACCCCTAAGTACCCATGCCGTGGCGTCCGGACGATACCATGGAAGGTGGGTACTTAGTAATTGATACCAGTTCTCAAGTTACGCATTTGTAAACGCAAACGATTGAACAAGATTCGCTCGCCGAATAAATACGTAGTATTCGTCGGTATCGAAAATCTGGTGCGGGCGGCGGGACTCGAACCCGCACTGGAATCCCAAGCGGATTTTAAGTCCGCAGCGTCTACCATTCCGCCACGCCCGCACGGCCCGGCTGGGCGTGGCAGCGTCTAGCCGCCTGTGAGCGGCGGCGCAATCTTCTGAACGCGGTCTTCTATTCCCCGACGTTGAGGCGGACGCGCATTTCCTTGCCGGGCTTGAAGTAGGGGACGCGCTTTTCCGGCACTTCGACGCTTTCGCCGGTGCGCGGGTTGCGGCCCTTGCGGCCGTCGCGGTGGCGGGTGGAGAAGGCGCCGAACCCGCGCAGTTCCACGCGCCCGCCGTCGGCCAGGCGCTGGCTGATTTCTTCGAAGAAGGTATCGACGGCGCGTTCGACGTCCTCGGCACGCAGTTCCGGGTTGTCCTTGGCCAGTACCTGAAGCAGTTCGGACCTGATCATCGAGACTTTCCCCCAAAAAACGTGCCCATGGCGGCCGGGTGTTAAAAATTGTTCACCCGCACGCCGAAACAGAAAATTACGTTAGGCCTCCCCGTGGCCTGTCGTGAAAATGCCACCAGCGTGCGCTTCGCGCAATGCCTCGCGTGAGATGCGCAAAAGTGATCATTTGAGCGCGGGGTGAGCACCATCCGTGGCAAGGCGAACCCATTTACAGAGTAAAATAGGGCGCTAACTTCCTGTTCCTTCACGCGCGGCCTGTCGGGGCGTGGGATCAAGAACCAAAGCAAACACAAACATTCAGGGCGCGAAGGCATCAGCACCATGAAAGACATGTCACTCTGGACGGAAGGGGACTGGATCGGCGCCGCAGGCGCGGTCTTCCTCTTCGCCGTGCTCGCCGTGGGCGGCATCATCGCCACCCGCAAGAGCGAGGAATTCGCCGGCCACCCACGCGGCCTCTTCGTACTGTTCTATGCCGAGATGTGGGAGCGTTTCTCCTATTACGGCATGCGGGCGCTGCTGATCCTCTACCTCGTCAAGTTCTGGCTGTTCTCGGACGGCCAGTCGAACCTCATCTACGGCGCCTATACCAGCCTCGTCTACATCACCCCGGTGCTGGGCGGCTACATCGCCGACCGCTGGCTGGGGCAGAGGAAGGCCGTGCTGTTCGGCGGCATCGTGCTCGCGGTGGGCCACCTGTTCATGGCCTACGAGGGCCTGCAGGGCGTCACCGATCCGGCGACGAAGCAGGGCGACCCGGCGATCAACGTGTTCTGGTTCGCACTGGCGCTGATCATCGTCGGCTCGGGCTTCCTCAAGGCGAACATCGCGGTCATCGTCGGACAGCTCTACAAGATGACCGACACCCGGCGCGATGCGGCGTACACGATCTTCTACATGGGCGTGAACACCGGCGCCACGCTCGGTACGATCCTCGTCGGCTATCTGGGTGAGACGATCGGCTGGTCCTGGGGCTTCGGGCTGGCCGGTATCGGCATGGCGCTGGGGCTCGTCATCTTCGTGATCGGCAAGCCGGCGCTCAAGGGGCGGGGTGAGCCCCCCAAGCCGCTGGCATGGAAGCGGGAAATGGGGCTTTACGGCATAGCGCTGGCTGCGGTCGGGGTCATCTGGATGCTCATCCAATATGTCGATGTGATCCAGAATCTGCTGATCGTCTCGGGTACGGCCATGTTGCTCTTCACCCTGTGGGAAGCCTCGAAGCTGCCCAAGGAGGCGCGTGAACGGATTTATGCGATCATCTTCCTGGTGGCCCTTAACCCGATCTTCTGGGGGCTTTTCGAGCAGGCAGGCGGATCGCTGAGTCTCTATACCGACAAGTTCGTCGATCGCGGCGGCGTGCCGACCAGCCTGTTCCAGTCGATCAACCCGATATATATCGTGCTGTTCGGTCCCATCTTCGCGGGGCTATGGGCCTGGCTAGGCAAGAAGGGGCTGGAGCCGAGCGCGCCCGCCAAGTTCGCACTGGCACTGGCGCAGGTCGGCCTCGGCTTCCTCCTCTTCGTCTGGGGCGCGGGCAGCGGCGATCCTGCGGTGATGACCTCGGTGATCTTCGTCTTCCTGATCTACCTGCTGCACACGACCGGCGAGCTATGCCTGTCACCCGTCGGCCTTTCCGCGATGACCCGCCTTTCGCCGCTGCACCTCGGCAGCTTCATCATGGGGGCATGGTATTACATGACCGCCGTGGGCAACTTCGTCGCAGGCAAGATCGGTGAGGCCACCGGTGGTGAAACCGGCACGATGGACAAGGCGCTGACCCTCTCGATCTATGCCAAGATCGGCTGGGTCACGCTGGGCGTTGCGGTCGTGGTGCTGGCGCTTTCGCCGATCGTGAAGCGCTGGATGCATATTGATACGCTGGAGGACCGAGGCATGGACGCCGATCTTGCCGGACGCGCCGAGATTGGACTGGAAGCTCACGAGGCAGGTTTCCATCCGGCGATGAAGAACTGAAGAATGACTGACCGGCCCGGGGCGCTCCCCCGGGCCGGTTTCGTATTGCAACAGGGGAAATTGCGAATGAGCGAAACGCCTTGGAAGCGGCGTCTGTGGTGTGGTCTGGCTATAAGCGCCGCGCTCGTGATGACGACGCAGGCCGCCGACGCGAAGAAGAAGGACAAGGACGCCAAGTCCGGTCCGGCGCCCTATGCCTCGACTTACAAGCCCTATCGGGGGCGCCCGACGGCGCTGGTGGGCGCGACGGTCTATGACGGGCGCGGTGGCCGGATCGACAACGGCACCGTCCTGTTCGAGAACGGCAAGGTCGTCGCCGTGGGCGCAGCGGACCTTCCGATTCCAGCCGGTTACGACCGTGTGGAGGGTTCCGGCAAGTTCGTGACGCCCGGCGTGATCGACATCCACTCGCACCTCGGCGTCTATCCCAGCCCTTCGGTCGATGCGCTGTCGGACGGCAACGAGATGACCTCGCCCACGACGCCCGACGTCTGGGCCGAGCACTCGGTCTGGCCGCAGGACCCCGGTTTCACGCGGGCGCTCATCAATGGCGGCGTCACCACGCTGCAGATTCTCCCTGGTTCCGGCAACCTCATCGGCGGGCGGGCGGTAACGCTCAAGAACGTGCCGAGCCGCACCGTGCAGGGCATGAAGTATCCGGGAGCGCCCTATTCGCTGAAGATGGCCTGCGGCGAGAACCCCAAGCGGGTCTATGGCGCCAGGAACCAGAAGCCCATGACTCGCATGGGGAATTTCTCCGTCGACCGGCAGGCGTGGATCGATGCGAAGCAGTACATGGACGGCGACCATGCCGAGCGCGATCTTGGCAAGGACACCCTCGAAGGCGTGCTGAAGGGCGAGATTCTCGTTCAGAATCATTGCTATCGCGCGGACGAGATGGCGCAGGTCCTCGATATGGCCAAGGAGATGGGCTACAAGGTCACCGCCTTCCACCATGCGGTCGAGGCCTACAAGATCGGCGATTTGCTCAAGGCCAACGATGTCTGCGCCGCGATCTGGGCGGACTGGTACGGCTTCAAGATGGAAGCCTACGACGGAATCCCTGAAAACGCTGCACTTTTGGCCAAGCAGGGAGCCTGCGTGGTGATCCATTCCGATGATGAGAATGGCATCCAGCGGCTCAATCAGGCGGCGGCGCGGGCGCAGGCGGCGGGGCGGCGGATCGGAGTGGACGTGCCCGACGGGCAGGTCGTCGGCTGGTTCACCTACAATGCCGCCAAAGCCATGGGAATCGGGGATAAAACCGGCAGTCTGGAGGTCGGGAAGATGGCCGACGTGGTGCTGTGGAACGGCAACCCGCTGTCGGTCTATTCGCGCCCGGAGAAGGTCTGGTCGGACGGCGCGCTGCTCTACGACGCCGATGACCCCAAGCGGAAGCCAGTCAGCGATTTCGAGCTTGGCCAGCCCGGCGAAGGAGACGTGAAATGAAGCGCCTGATCCTCGCCATGCTGCTCGGCGCCGCGCCGATTTCCGTTTCTGCTCAGGACTTTGCCATCACCAACGCGACCGTCGGCATCGGCGACGGCAGCGCCCCGATCGAACACGCAACCGTCGTCGTCCGGGCTGGAAAGATCGTTTCGGTAGGACGGGACACGGCGGCACCGGGCGGCACCCAAGTGGTGGATGGAACGGGCAAGTGGGTCACACCAGGCCTGTTCTCCGCCGTCACCGACCTCGGCTTGTGGGACGTCGAAGCGGTCGACGACAGCAACGACACCTCGGCCGAAAAGTCCCCCTTCAACGCCGCGCTCGACGTCGCGACCGCGCTCAACCCTTCCAGCGAACACATCGCCGTCAGCCGCGAAGGGGGCGTCACCCGCGCCAGCGTGACTCCGTTCAACGGCGGCTCGATCTTTGCCGGGCAGGGCGCGGTGATCGACCTCGGCAGGGACGCCGCGATTCTCATGAAGCCGCGCGCTTTCCAGTATGTCGAACTGGGTGAAAGCGGGGCGAAGCTCGCAGGCGGCAGCCGCGTCGCCGCCCACACCGCGCTGCGCAATGCCCTGCGCGAAGCCCGCGAGGTCGCCGCGCTTCCCGCAGGGGCGCAGCGACAGGGCGACGTCCTCCTCACCCGCGCAGATGCCGCCGCGCTGGGCAAGGTGATCGAAGGCACGCAGGCGCTCTATGTCGGCGTCGAACGCGCTTCCGACATCCGTAATGTCCTCGCGCTCAAGGCCGAGTTCCCGAAACTCGACCTCGTTCTCGTCGGCGCCACCGAAGGCTGGCTCGTCGCGCCGGAGATCGCGGCGGCCAAAGTCCCCGTTATCACGATGCCGATGCGCGACCTGCCCTCTGCCTTCGAGGCGCTGGCGGCGACCATGTCCAACGTCGGGCGCATGAAGAAGGCGGGCGTGAAGGTCGCCATCGGGCTGTTCGAAGGCGGCAACCAGCCCCGCAATGCCACCGAGCAGGCCGGCAACCTCGTCGCCCTGACGAAGATCCCCGGCGCCTCGGGCCTCACCTGGGGCGAAGCGCTGGCGGCGATCACCTCGATCCCGGCCGAGATCAGCGGGTTCGGCGGCGCTAACGGTGGAGTTCGGGCAGGCGTCCTCGCCCCCGGCGCGGTGGGTGATGTCGTGCTGTGGGACGGCGACCCGCTCGAACTGTCCTCCGCGCCGGTCTCGGTGTGGATCGACGGGGTCAAGCAACCGACAGAGAGCCATCAGGCGCGGCTGCGCGAACGGTACAAGGATCTGGACGAGACTTATCTGCCCAAGGCTTACGACTGGTAATTGAGCAGGTTAAGGCAGGGGGCCATCGCCCCCTGCACCCCCGTTACCGGCGACGTCGTGCGCCGCAGCGGCGACTGTGTTCGCATTGCGACGAAGGGGTGGTTTAAACACATGTCATTGTGCTCTAGAGGTCGATCGATGGGACGCCCTGCGGCATTGCATGGCCTCCTTCCACGGTTCCGTATGCCTGCGCACGGTTCCCCCTATGCCGCACGAAGAAAGTCCACGACCGAACAATGGAATCGTCCGATCTCACCCTTGAAGATCTCGGTTGGAGAGAGGCTTTCAGCAGCCAGTTGACAGCTGACGAACGGGGCGGCGATCTGTGCCCGGTGCGGGTCATGGCGGTCCATCGCGGCTGGATCGAGATCGCCGGCAGCGGGCTGGGCGGCATGATCCCCTCCGCGCTGCCATCGTCGGACGGGCCGGTGGACCGCGCCACTGCCGGTGACTGGCTGATCGTCGACCGCGTGAAGATGGAGTCGGTGCGCGTCCTCGACCGGATCAACCTGTTCCAGCGGCAGGCCCCGGCCGACCAGCGCCGCGTGCAGCTGATCGCGGCGAACGTCGACACGCTGTTCGTCGTGACCTCGTGCAACCAGGACTTCAATGTGGCGCGGCTCGAACGCTACCTCGTCATGGCGGGGGAGGTCGGAGTGACGCCGGTAGTGGTGCTCACCAAGATCGATCTTGCCGATGCGCCGGAACGCTATCTGGAGATGGCCCGTGCGCTCCGGCCCGGTCTGCAGGTGGAGATGGTCAACGGCCGCGATCCCGACAGCGTCGCGCGGCTGGCCCGGTATTGCGGCAAAGGCGATACGGTGGCGCTGCTCGGGTCTTCCGGCGTCGGCAAGTCCACCATGATCAACGGTCTGCGCGGATCGGCCGACATCGTCACCCAGCCCGTTCGCGAAATCGACGGCAAGGGGCGGCATACGACGACCTCCCGGCAGTTGCACCGTCTCGATGGCCCCTTCGCGGCGGCGCTTGGAGGCGGCTGGCTGGTCGATACGCCGGGCATGCGCGAGCTTCACCTGCCCGAAGCCGCCACCGGGATCGCCGAAGTGTTCGATGACATTACGGCGCTGACGCTGGAATGCCGCTTCACCAATTGCACCCACGGTGCGGAGCCCGGCTGCATGGTGCAGGCGATGCTGCAGAACGGCACGCTGGAGCCGGAAAGGCTGGAGCGGTGGCGCAAGCTGGTCCTCGAAGACGCTGAAAGCACACAGAATGCCACCACGGGCCGCCCCGGCCCGACGCACGCCCGCAAAAGGAAGAAGACGAATGGCTGACCTCTATCTCAAGGCCCTGGAATCCGAGCGCAGGAGCCTTTGGGCCGAATGCCGGTTGAAGGGCCTTGCAAAGGGAACGCCCGAGCGGCTGCGGATCGCCGAACTCGACAAGCTGCTGGCCGAACACAAGGCGAAGAAGGCCGGCTGAGCGTCCAGAGGCGCGGCGATGGTTGCCTTGCCTGTCATCTCCGCCGTCGCGGGGATGACGGCAGGGGAGAGTTGAGAAGTGGGACGTGCCCATCCACAAATCCCTCGTCACCCTGAACTTGTTTCAGGGTCTATCAGGCCGCCGACCCTGATCTTTAAGCAGTAAGCCGAGAGTGCGGTTCGCGCCGCTATGCTTCGGTCCTGGTTCGCCCGGTGGATCCTGAAACAAGTTCAGGATGACGAAGCGGGTCTGGCCAGCTTCTTGGATCGACCACAGGCGTTCAGAGTGTTGAAGATATGGACGCAGGGCCGAAAGCCGGCATAGACGCCGCTGCACGCGCGACGACGACGCTACCGGGGTCTGGGGCGATGGCCCCAGGCTATTCTTTTCTAGAACGAAATCGCCCTGCCTTCGGAAGGCGAGTTAAGCCCGCGCCTCGTTCACGCCTGCGCTGTTGTGCCGCAGCGCCTTCAGCACCGTATTGACGATCTGCGGCGCGTTCAGGCCCGCTTCGTCGTACTGGGTTTCGGGCTTGTCGTGGTCCTGGAAGGTGTCGGGCAGGCGCATGGTGCGAATCTTCAGTCCGGCGTCGGTCAGGCCTTCGTCGCTGGCCATCGTCAGAACGTGGGCGCCGAGGCCGCCGATGGACCCTTCCTCCACGGTCACCACGACCTCGTGGGACAGCATCAGGCGGCGGATGAGGTCGGTGTCGAGGGGCTTGGCGAAGCGCAGGTCGGCCACGGTGGTGGACAGGCCCTTGGCCTCCAACTGGTCGGCCGCCTTGAGGGCTTCGCCGAGGCGGGTGCCGAGCGACAGGAGGGCGACCTTGGTGCCTTCGCGCACGATCCGGCCCTTGCCGATCTCCAGCAGCTGCGGCGTTTCGGGCAGGGCGGCGCCGGTGCCGTTGCCGCGCGGGTAGCGGAAGGCGATGGGGCCAGCGTCGTACTGCGCGGCGGTGTGGACCATGTGGACCAGTTCGGCTTCGTCGGCCGCGGCCATGACCACCATGTTGGGCAGGGTGGCAAGGTAGGTGACGTCGAACGAGCCGGCGTGGGTGGCGCCGTCCGCGCCGACGAGCCCGGCGCGGTCGATGGCGAAGCGCACGGGAAGGTTCTGGATCGCCACGTCGTGCACGACCTGATCGAAGGCGCGCTGCAGGAACGTCGAGTAGATCGCGCAGAACGGGCGCATCCCCTGCGCGGCGAGGCCCGCCGCGAAAGTGACGGCGTGCTGTTCGGCGATACCGACGTCAAAGCTGCGTTCGGGGAACATCTGCGCAAACTTGTCGAGCCCGGTGCCGGACGGCATCGCGGCGGTGATCGCGCAGATAGTGGCGTCCTTTTCCGCTTCGGCGACGAGGGCCTTGGCGAACGTGCCGGTGTAGCTGGGCGGCCCGGCGGGGGCCTTGGCCTGCTCGCCGGTGACGACGTCGAACTTCTGGACGCCGTGGTACTTGTCGGCGGCGCTTTCGGCGGGGCCGTAGCCCTTGCCCTTCTGCGTCACGACATGGACGAGGATCGGGCCTTCGCCCGCGTCGCGCACGTTTTCCAGTACCGGGACGAGGGCGTCGAGGTCGTGGCCGTCGATCGGGCCGACGTAGTAGAAGCCAAGTTCCTCGAACA
Source organism: Sphingomonas sp. LH128 (assembly GCF_000293195.2). Classification (NCBI taxonomy): domain Bacteria; kingdom Pseudomonadati; phylum Pseudomonadota; class Alphaproteobacteria; order Sphingomonadales; family Sphingomonadaceae; genus Sphingomonas; species Sphingomonas sp. LH128. The sequence goes on along the minus strand of NZ_ALVC01000250.1, from coordinate 8,301 downwards.
GGGTGCCGCCCATGGCCATGCCGCGCGCGAATTCGTCGGTCTTCTTGGCGGCGAGGTGCAGCGGGCGCGGCAGCTTGCGGGCGAACTTGCGGGCGAGTTCGCGCAGGCCCAGAAACTGGCCCGAGGAGACCAGCCGCGCGAGGTAGGCCGAGAGGCCGCCGACCGGCGGGGCGATCGACATGTCGTTGTCGTTGAGGATGACGACGAGGCGGTTGCCAGCCTCGCGCGCGTTGTTCATCGCCTCGTAGGCCATGCCGGCGCTCATCGCGCCGTCGCCGATCACGGCGATGCCGCGTCCGGGCTGGCCCTTGATCTTGCTGCCCATCGCAAAGCCGAGCGCGGCGGAGATCGAGGTGGAGCTGTGGGCGGTGCCGAAGGGGTCGTACTCGCTTTCGGACCGCTTGGTGAAGCCGGACAGGCCGCCGCCCTGGCGAAGGGTGCGGATACGGTCGCGGCGGCCGGTCAGGATCTTGTGCGGGTAGGCCTGATGGCCGACGTCCCAGATCAGGCGGTCGACGGGCGTGTCGAAGACATAGTGGATCGCCACGGTCAGTTCGACCACGCCGAGGCCGGAACCGAGGTGGCCGCCGGTCTGACCCACGGCCGAGATCATCTCGGTCCGCAGTTCGTCGGCGAGCTGGCGCAGCTGCGCGGGCTTGAGCCTGCGCAGGTCATCGGGAGTCGAAACCGTGTCGAGCAAAGGAGTGGCCGGATTGGCGTTCATTTGTCGGCCCCTTACACCTTTGAGACTTGCGTGTCGATTGACCGTGACTGTTAATCTGCGTCAAGAGCAGGCGATTGGAATGAAAGGGGATACAATGGCGATCGTTCCTGAGGCACGCGCGATTACGTTCATCTCTACGACCGACCGCGCGCGGGCCGAAGCGTTCTATGGCGATGTCCTGGAACTGCCGGAACTGTCGCTGGACGAGTACGCGACGATCTACGACATGGGCGGCGGGGCGATCCTGCGGCTGACCTCGAATCGGGAATGGGAATCGCACGAGTATACCGTGCTCGGCTGGTCGATCCCCGATATCGAGACGACGATGGCGCAATTGCGTGCGAAGGGGGTTGAGTTCCTCGTGTTCGATGAGGAGAATCAGGACGTAGGGGGGCTCTGGACGTCGGTGGACGGCGCGATGAAGGCCGCGTGGTTCCGCGATCCCGACGGCAACCTGCTCAGCCTGACACAGACGGGCTGAACGATTTTCTCCCCTCCGACATTGCTTCGCTACGCTCGCAATGACGACGAACAGGTTCAGCTACACTGCCTTAGCTACACTGCGCGCAGATGCCGCGCAGTTCCACGACCGGGCGCACGTCGGCGAAGCCCGCGCTTTTGGCGGCGGCGATGAGGGCGCCGGTCAGCTTGTCGTCGTCGATGTGGACGGCCTGGCCGCAGCTGTCGCAGATCAGGAAGATGCAGTCGTGCTGGCAACCCGGGTGGCTGTTGGCGACATAGGCATTGGCGCTCTCGACCCGGCGGGCGAGGTTGGTGCGCACGAACAGGTCGAGGATGCGGTAGACGCTGTTGGGCGCCACCCGCTTGCCGCGCAGCGCCGAGACGCTTTCGGCAAGGTCGTAGGCGGAGGCGGGGCGTTCGCGCTCGGCGAGGGCGCCGAAGACGTCGGCGCGCATCTCGGTCCACTGCTCGCCCGCTTCGACGAGGGCGTTGCGGGCGGCCGATACCAGGCTGTCGCCGGAATGTTCGTGGTGATGATGGTTGCCGGACATGGCGCCCATATGGGGGCTGTCGGACAGCTATGCAATCAGTCTGCCTGTGCGGCCTGCGCGGGCGGCACGAGATCGTTCGAGAGCGGCGAGACATGGCCGATACCCATCGCGCCGATCACCAGCAGCGCGCCACCGGCGAAGCCGAAGGCGAAGTAGCGGTAGAAGTCGGCCTTGAAGATACCCATGACGTCTGCTTTCGAATTGTCTCTTGGAGGAGCGGCGCGGAGCCGCTCGGAAAATGTGTGGTGCCCCTTTGGCCGCAAATGGGTTGCCGTCCAGTGAACGGAACCGTTAACTGTGCATTTGTCGACGAACGGTTGATCGCACGCGATGAACGGCCGGAACGTTTGGCCTCAGTGCGCGTAAGCTGCAGCCACAGACATCGCTACCAGAACCAGCACCGGCAGGGCCGCGCAACCGAAAGGCAGGGCGGCGGCTCCCAGCGCACTCAGCGGAGAGTTCAGGCGGCCGAGCCTGAGAAGCACTGCTGCAAGGGTTAGTCCGGCAAGGAAGCCGACGACGACGAGGGGGCCGAGTCCGGTTACCATCATCGTCGCTGCTTCTCCTCGGGTTACTGGGTTACCCTTAGTGCTTGAAATGGCGCATGTTCGTAAAGACCATTGCAAGACCGGCCTCGTCGGCGGCGGCAATAACCTCGTCGTCGCGGATCGAGCCGCCCGGCTGGATCACTGCGGTCGCACCCGCCTCGGAAGCAGCGAGCAGGCCGTCGGCGAAGGGGAAGAAGGCGTCCGACGCCACCGCCGAGCCCACCGTGCGGGCCGCGTCCCAGCCGAACTTCTCGGCGGCTTCGGCGGCCTTCATCGCGGCGATGCGCGAGGAATCGCGGCGGTTCATCTGGCCTGCGCCAATGCCGGCGGTGACGCCGTCCTTCGCATAGACGATCGCGTTCGACTTGACGTGGCGGGCCACGGTCCAGGCGAACAGGCAGTCGGCCAGTTCCCGATCGGTCGGCGCGCGCTTCGTCACGACCTTGAGGTCGTCGAAACTGATGGCGCCGTTGTCGCGGCCCTGCACCAGCAGACCGCCGGTGATCTGGCGCACGGTCAGGCCAGCGCGGCGCGGATCCGGCAGGTCGCCGGTCAGCAGCAGGCGCAGGTTCTTCTTCCTGGCGAAGAAGGCGCGCGCTTCCTCGTCGGCGTCGGGGGCGACGACGACTTCGGTGAAGATCTTGCAGATCGCCTCGGCGGTCGGGCCGTCGAGCGTCTGGTTGACGGCAACGATGCCGCCGAACGCCGAGACGTCATCACAGGCCAGCGCGCCTTCCCAGGCGCCCAGCAGCGTATCGCCCTGAGCGACGCCGCAGGGGTTGGCATGCTTGACGATGACGACGGCGGGCTTCTGGCCCCGGAACTCTGCGGCGAGTTCGAGCGCGGCGTCGGCGTCGTTGTAGTTGTTGTAGGACAGTTCCTTGCCCTGCACCTGCTCGGCCTGCGCCAGCCCCTTGGTGAAGGGGCCGACCGGCGTGTAGAGCGCGGCCTTCTGGTGCGGGTTCTCGCCATAGCGCAGCGTGGTCGAGAGGCGGCCGTTGACGCTGAGCATTTCCGGGAATTCAAGGCCCTGGTCGGCGAAGGCGAACCACTGGGAGATCATCGAATCGTAGGCGGCGGTCTGCGCATAGGCGCGCGCGGCCATCAGCTTGCGGAAGCCCAGCGTGGTGCAGCCGTCGGTCGCTTCCAGTTCGACCATCAGGCCCTCGTAGTCCTTGGGGTCGGTGATGATGGTGACGAAGGCGTGGTTCTTGGCCGCCGAGCGCACCATCGAGGGGCCGCCGATGTCGATGTTCTCGATGATCTCGTCGCGGCTGGCGCCCTTGGCTACGGTCGCCTCGAACGGGTAGAGGTTGACGACGACGAGATCGATCGCGCCGATGGCATGCTCGGCCATGGCGGCGGCGTGCTCGGGGTTGTCACGTACGGCGAGGAGGCCGCCGTGGACCATCGGGTGCAGCGTCTTGACGCGGCCGTCCATCATCTCGGGGAAGCCGGTGATGTCGGAGATGTCCTTCACCGCCAGGCCCGCATCGCGCAGCGCCTTGGCGGTGCCGCCGGTCGAGACCAGTTCGACGCCCCGGTCGCTGAGCACCTTGCCCAGTTCGGCAAGGCCGGTCTTGTCGGACACGGACAACAAGGCGCGGCGGATCTGGACGGAATCGGTCATGAGGCGGGCTTCCCTGGCGAGTGGCTCTTTGCGCGCGCCCTTAGGACGGCAGGGCCACGGGGGCAAGGGCGGGGCGGTTTTCCGGGCCGTAGAGCGGTCAGGACGGCGAAGGAGCGTTAACCTCTGGCACGCGGGTTTTCGGGTAGGCCGTTGGGGCAGCACGGGGAAACCCGAGTTCCCGCTGCAGCAAGGGGGAGATTATCATTGATATAAAGACTGCAATCCTAATCATCATGGCGTGCTTCGCCTTCACGACGCTTGTTCTCAAGATCGTGGAGAAGGGCCGTAACAAGTGATGACGGGCGGGGGATGGGCTGGCACCCGTCCCCGAAACGGCGAGAGGCGCGCTACTGGCATAGCGCGCCTCTCGCCGTTTCTGAGGTGATTTATCATCAATGTTCAGACTGCGCATTCGATATACACCGCCTGGTGCATGCCTTCAAGTCGTGCGCTTGCTCAATTCATTTTCTTGATGATCCATCCGAAAGTCCCGCCGCCGCGCGAGACCATGCCCTGCACGACGATCTGCTGCGTCGCCTGCGGGCGGCCCTGACCATCGACCCACAGCGAATCCTCGACCGTCATCTCGCCCTCGTCGGTGGCGGAGCGGAACTGCCAGTAGCTGCCGTCGGGCAGCGAGAGCCCGGCGCCCTTGCCGTCGGCGGTGAGGTTGACGTCCACCTCCGGGCCGAGGTGGAAGCGGATCGCGAAGCCCACCTTGCCGCGCTTGCCCTTCTTGCCGGCCGGCAGCAGCAGGTCTTCGCCGCGCAGTTCGCTGCCGTCGTCGCGCAGCATCAGGATGCGCCGGTGGGTCAGGCCATAGCGGGTGGCGTAGCCGTTGTGGCTGGCCTCCAGCCGGGTGGCGTTGGAGCCGCTCTCCTGCGGAAGGGTCTTGCGATCGACCGCCACTTCGGTGACGCCGGAGCCGATCATGCCGTTTATGAGGACGGCCGTGGAATTCGCATCATCGAGGGTCAGCGTCGAGTGCGCCGCCGTCGCCCGCAAGCCCTGCTCAAGCCGGACGGGAACCAGCCCGCCGCCGCTCGCCGCGCCGCCGCAGTTGACGACGATGCGATGCGGCCCGTGGGAGAACTCGAAGGCGAGCGTCGAGGCGCAGCCGAAGCGGGCCTGGGCGGGCATCGGCGGCGGCGCGGTGTCGAACTGCAGGATCGACTTGTGTGCTGAAACGCGCTGGTAGCCCCATTGGCGCACGTCGCGTAGGGGGCGGGTGCGCACGCCGCTGGCATGGATCAGCGCCTCTACGTCCGCGCCATCGACGGCCCAGCCGCCCTGCCACGAACCAAGGCCGCCGTCGCCGTGCGTTAGCGCCAGCAGCGGCGGCACCAGCAGTTCGACCACGCGCTCAACGGCAGGCGGGGCATCGCGGCGGGTGGCGTGATAGCAGCCGCGCAGCCGCACCAGCAGCGCGATCGCTTCCATCTGTGCGAGCGGGCTGCGCGACAGGACGCCGCCGTCGTCGCCCATCAGTTCGCCGAGCGCCTTGATGAGGCCGGCCTCGCCATAGAGGCGGCGGGGGCGGCCGTCGGGCAGCAGCAGTCCGGCGGCAACGATGCCGACCCAGCCCGCCACTTCGGCAAGACCGTCCTCGGCATTGGTGACGTGGCGGTCGAGCCAGCGCGCGGTCGCGGCGATATGCGCCAGCGTGCGGATGCGCAGCGCCTTCTCGCCCGAGAGGATCAGCGGGGCATGGGCGAGCCAGTTGGCGAGGCGCGCGCCGGTGTTGCCCACGCTCCACGCGGGGCCCTTACCCTGCTTGGCGGGCGGCTTGGGGTTGGCCTGGAGCCAAGCCATGAGCACGCGTTCCGCCACCGGCGCGGCCTGTTCGCGCGCGGCGCAGGCTTCAAGGTCGGTGAGCCAGGAGAAGGAATGGACCACCTTCTCCAGCGGCGGCGTGACCCGCGCGGCACCGGCGAAGTCGACCTGTGCGATCGGCGTCTTGGCGCCGTGGACGAGGAAGTGCCCGGCCCGGATCGCGGTGCCTGCCGCGCGGCTGCCGGGCAGGGTGTTGTTGACGGTCGCCAGCAGGCGGGTGCGCGCCTTCTTGCCCATCGGCCCGGACAGCATCGCGCCGGGCACGCCCATGCGATAGGCCATGCGGATTAGCCGCTCGCCCACGCCCACGGACGGCGGCGAGAAATCGACCAGCGCCAGCGCACGGCCGGGCTCGATGTGGGGCGTTTCGGCCGGAGCGGGCGCGCGGTTGTCAGCAATTCCGGTCACCACACCCTCCTCAGTCTCACGCGACAGGGGAAGCGCCCGGGCGTTGTCCGGGTTCCATGCCGCCGGGCTGAAGCGGGTGTCGGCGCCCATGCCTTATTCGAGGCCCTTGAGGGTCTTGATGTTCGCCGCGTACTGCGACGGCCCGCCCTTGAAGGTCGCGGAGCCCGCCACCAGCACGTCGGCACCGGCCGAGACGCACAGCGGCGCGGTCTTGGCATCGACGCCGCCATCGACTTCGAGGCGGATATCGCGGCCTGACTTGTCGATCATCTTGCGTACGGCCTCGATCTTGCGAAGCTGGCTGGAGATGAAGCTCTGGCCGCCGAAGCCGGGGTTGACGCTCATGATGAGGACTAGGTCGATGTCGTCGACCAGGTAGTCGAGCATTTTGGCCGGCGTCGCCGGGTTCAGCGAGATACCAGCCTTCTTGCCGAGGTTGTGGATCGTCTGCACCGTGCGGTGGACGTGCGGCCCGGCCTCGGGGTGGACGGTGATGTAGTCCGCGCCCGCGTCCGCGAAGGCTTCGAGGTAGGCGTCGACCGGGGAGATCATCAGGTGGACGTCGAAGGGCTTGGCGCTGTGTGGGCGAAGGGCCTTCACCACGGCCGGGCCGATGGTGATGTTGGGCACAAAGTGGCCGTCCATGACGTCGACGTGGATCCAGTCGCAGCCTGCCTCGTCGATGGCGCGCACTTCCTCTCCGAGCCGGGCGAAGTCGGCGGACAGGATCGAAGGGGAAATCAGCGGAATTGTCATGGCGGGAAACGAACGCTCCTTTTCCCAGCGATACGCCACTACATCTTGGGGCGACAAGCGTATGGGGGTGCGTTTTCCACACGCGATCTTGTGGCAAGACGCGTGGAGCGGCGTTTGCGGCGGGGTTGCGACGGGCCGGGGCTTTCGCGTGGTGGAACAGAAAGTTCAGTGCGCATTCACCGCTTTTCGGGCACTTGGGCACCACAAGAGGGTTCAGGCTGTCCGATAGCCGTGGACCCAGTAGACGGAAAAGAGATGATCAAGACCAACGCCTTGCTTCGCCGTACCAGCACCGCCGCCGCGCTTGTCGCGATGGCCGGTCTCGCCGCGCCGGTTCCGGCGCTGGCCCAATATCGCAACGAGATCCCCAACGAGATGCGCCGCTGCCAGTCCGACAAGGGGCCGGCGATGATGGTCACCGTGGATGGCATCAAGTCGTCCTCGGGCAAGGTGCGCGTCCAGTCCTACCGCGCGACTTCGGGCGAGTGGCTGGTCAAGGGCAAGTGGCTCTCGCGCATCGAGGTTCCGGCCCGCGCCGGGTCCATGACCTTCTGCGTGCCGCTTCCGGCCTCGGGCACATACGGCGTCGCGGTGCGCCATGACGTCAACGGCAATGGCGAGACCGATATCCGCACCGATGGTGGTGCGATGTCGAACAACCCGTCGATCAACATCTTCAACCTTGGCAAGCCCAGCTACACCAAGGTCGGCGTGCCGGTGGGCGAGGGCGTGAAGTCGATCCGGATCCAGATGAAGTACATGTAAATCCCGGTCAGGCCCGCGTCGGGGCTGACATTTCTATGCGCAGTTCGCTCGCCCGGGCGAAGAGGTCGAGGATTACGGGGTCGCGTTCGCGCGTGCGGATCGCGGCCTCGAAATGCACGTGATGGCGGGGGCGCGGCAGCACCTCGCGCAAGTCTCCCGCGGCGAGGCGGTCGTGCACCATGGTCTCGGGCAGAACGGCGGCGCCCTGGCCGCTCGCGACGATCTCGATGAGGGTGCGCACGTTGTTGCAGGTGTGCAGCGCGCGCGGGACGATGCCGTGGCCCTCCAGCGTCTCGTGCGTCACCGCGTGGAGCGGCGAGTGATCGGGCAGGGACCAAACCGGCAGCGCCTTCGCGAAACCGCCGTCTTGCGCCACTTCGGCACCCGCGCACCATACCAGTTCCACCGAGCCGATCGAGGCGGTGCGCATCCCCGGGCTCGCTACCGGCCCGGCGAGGAAGACGATGTCGCGCGTGCCCGCCAGCAATTGCTGGAGCAGCGGTGCGGTGAGGTCGATCTCGATCTCCATGGCGACGCCGGGACGGTCGCGCTCGATGGCCTGGATAAAGGCGGGCAGGCAACTGGCTGCGGCGATCTCGCCCGAGCCGATGCGCACGGCGGCGG
>NZ_ALVC01000249.1:0-10206 GCF_000293195.2 Sphingomonas sp. LH128 | reverse complement strand
TGCCCGCCAGCGCCTTCTCGTTGAGGTTGACGGTGAACTGGTCGAGCGCCGAATCCTTCTTGTTGGCGGACGCCTTGGCCTCCGCCTTGTCCTCGGGCGTGGGCGGGGTTTCGTCGGACGAGCCCTTGGCGGTGCGATCCTCGATCCGCTTGCCGCCCTTGCCGATGCCGTGGCTGATATAGCTGACGGCGTCGAGGCGGCTCATGTCCTGCTGCTGCAGGAAGTAGACCGCATACGAATCCCGCTCGGAGAACAGCGCGACGAGCACGTTGGCGCCGGTCACGGTGTCCTTGCCGGACGACTGCACGTGCAGGATCGCGCGCTGGATCACCCGCTGGAAACCGGCGGTCGGGGCGGGATCGCCCTTTTCCTCGGTCTTGAGCGACTGGTATTCCTGATCGAGATACTGGCGCACCACGTCGCCCAGATCGCCGAGGTCCACGCCGCAGGCCTGCATGACCTGCGCCGCGTCGGTGTCGTCGATCAGCGCGAGCAGCAGGTGCTCGAGCGTCGCGTACTCGTGGCTCCGCTCAGACGCGTGAGACAGAGCCGAGTGCAGGGTCTTTTCAAGGCTTTGGGCGAAACTTGGCATTTAGGCGACCTTCATCGTGAGGGACGGCTCTCCCGGGAGGTTCCCGGCCCGCAGGGGAGATTGGCGGGTCAGGGTTACGAGGTTGATATAGGGACGTTCAGGATGGTTGCGAGGGTGGGCATGGGGGTAAGCGCCCGAGGTCGCCCGAAGGCTGCCAGAGGAGGCTGCGATTCTCAAGATGATCGCGGCCTGAACAGGGCGTCCGCCGCGAGGCGGTGAGCCGATGATGCGTTCCGGTGCGCGCGGATGCGGGCGATCTCGGTTTCGAGAAGCGCAACCCGCGCGTCGAGTTCGTCCAGCGAATAGCGATCGAGGCTTTCACCGGCGAGGTGGCTGGCGGCTCCGAAGTCGCCCTCGGATGACCGCCGCAGAGGTCGGTCTTCTTCGTCCATTGCGGTGCAGCATCGGACTGGAATGCGAGGCTGTCAATGGGTCCTTCGACTGGCCGGAGGATATGTGTTCCGGCGCGAGGCCGGGTTAAAACTCTGTCGTCATCCCAGCGAAGGCTGGGACCGCTGGCCGTCTGCTCTACGCTGCCGTGATGCCTGGCTGGACATACATCCTCACCAACAAGCCCCATGGCGTGCTGTACATCGGCGTCACGGCTGACCTGCCCGCGCGCATGATGCAGCATCGCGGCGGTGCGGGGTCGGCGTTCTGTCGGAAATACGGGCTCAAGCGGCTGGTGCTGATCGAGCCGCACGGCCGGATCGAGGATGCGATTCGGCGCGAAAAGGCGATGAAGGCGTGGAAGCGGGAATGGAAGATCCGGCTTATCGAGGAAGCCAAACCGGAATGGGCGGATCTGTTCGAGCGTTTGTTGTGAGCGGGGGCGCCGTTCAAAGCGCCCGTTATCGTACAACCGCCCGCTACCCTACAGACACTCGCCATCCTAAAAACACCCGTCATCCCAGCGAAGGCTGGGACCGCTATGACCCTGTTGCGCACTGTCGTTCGCAAACCACTTGCCACAAAAGCCCCGCACGCCAGCGTTCAGCATGACGGCCAGCGGTCCCAGCCTTCGCTGGGATGACGAGCGTTTTTGAGCGGACGTTGCGTGCTTGCCGCATACGCCCAGCCCGCAGCGTTCAGCACGACGGCCAGCGGTCCCAGCCTTCGCTGGGATGACGGGCGTGTTTGAGCGGGCGCCCCGTGTTTGCGCCCCGCTCTCCACCCACTACTTGCCGTCCACCCCCGGCTCCGCAATGCCCTTGCGCGCGCGGTATTCCGGGCTGTGCAGTGCATCCACTTCGGCCTGGCGACGCTTGAGGTAGAAATCGCGCGTGGCCACGTAAGGGTCGGCGGCGGCGCGATTGGCCTTGATCTGCTCGTCGAAGGCGACTCGGTCGTTCATCGACTTCACGATGCCGGTGGAAAGCCCGTAGACCGGCTTGTTGAACGGCTTGCCGAACAGCGTGGGCAAGATCGACAGGTCGAGGACGCGTCCGACCAGATCGCGCGCCGTCGTCGGACCCAGAACGGGCACGAACAGGTACGGCCCGTTGCCGATGCCGTGATAGGCGAAAGTGTTGGCGAAACCGTTCTCGCGGTAAGGCAGGCGGAACGGCTTGCGTTTGGCCATGTCGAACAGACCGGCGACGCCGACCGTACTGTTGATGACGAAGCGGCCTGCCGTCTCCATCGCCTTGCCTGGCTTGAACTGCAGCAGGTAGTTCACGAAGACGATCGGCTCCGCGAGGTTGATGAGGAAGTTGCGCAGGCCGTTGCGGATCGGCTTGGGCACGATCCGCTCGTACGTTCCCGCGACCGGGGCGACGACCACCTTGTCCACCGCCTCCACCACCGCGAAGCTGGCCGCATTGACGCCCGAGAACGGGTCGGCCTCTATCTGGCGGGGGCTGGAACTGACGATGATGACGTTCTCGTCCTCCGCCGCAGGCACGCTGCCGGGCGGGGGCGTTCCCGCAGGCGGGGCAGGAGCGTGAATGGTCGGCGCCACGTCCGGCAGAGGCTGCGCCGCCACTTCCGGCACGGGAGTCGTCACCGCACCTGGCGTCCCGATCGCCGGGTGATCCTGAAGGTTGGCTCCGCCGCCCGCCAACAGGACGGACAGAGCTATAGTCGACACGCCCACTTCCGTACTTCCTCTGATGAACCCATCCGCACGGTACGGCTGCGACCCGAAGTGGAGTGAACACCACTATCATCATAAAATCGAGAGACTTTGTCAGTGCGGCCGCAGGCACCGTCCCGCTTCGGGAGGCAGGGCCAAGAAAGGGAGTTCCCCACCCCCCGCATCCTGTGGCACAGGGAGGTTCATGTTAGCTGACCTTCCTGTCACCATGACCGCCGTTGGCTACGATGCACCCGGCGGCCCCGAAGTCCTGCGCCCTGAAACCGTCACGGTGCCCCGGCCCGGCCCCGGCGAGGTGCTGGTCAAGGTCGCCTTCGCGGGCGTCAATCGCCCCGACGTGGTGCAGCGGCTTGGCAATTATCCGCCGCCGCCGGGCGCCTCGCCGATCCCGGGGCTGGAGGTTTCCGGCACCATCGCGGCATTGGGCGAAGGTGTGAATCAGTTCCTCCCCGGTCAGGAAGTCTGCGCGCTCGTTTCGGGTGGCGGCTATGCGCAGTACTGCATCGCCAAGGCCGGGCACTGCCTGCCGGTGCCCGAGGGCTTGTCCCTTGCGGAAGCCGCGGCGCTGCCGGAAACTCTTTTCACCGTTTGGCACAACGTGTTCGAGCGCGGCTGCGCGCGTGAGGGCGAGTGGCTGCTCGTCCACGGCGGCACCAGCGGTATCGGCACGATGGCGGCGATGCTGGGGCGGCACTTTGGGCTGACGGTGATCGTTACCTGCGGCTCGCCCGACAAGTGCGCGGCGGCGCTGAAGATCGGCGCGCATCACGCGATCGACTACAAGGCCACCGACTTCGTCGAGGAAGTCGCGCGGATCACCGGAGGGCGGGGCGTCGACGTGGTGCTCGACATGGTCGCGGGTAGCTACGTCGCGCGCAACCTCAAGTGCCTCGCGCCCGATGGCCGCCACGTCACCATCGCGGTGCAGGGCGGCGCGAAAGCGGAGGTGAACATGGCGGTGGTCATGACCCGGCGCTACACGCTGACCGGTTCGACGCTGCGCCCGCGCACGGACGCGTTCAAGGAAGCGGTTGCGCAGGAGATCCTCGAATGCGCCTGGCCGCTGGTCGAGGAAGGCCTGCTGCGCCCGGTGATGGACACGCGCTTTCCGCTCGCCGAAGCCCCCGCCGCGCATGCGCGGATGGAGGCCGGAGACCACGTCGGGAAGATCGTGCTGGAGGTGTGAAGGTGCACTTATGGTACCCTTGGGTGCCTTTGAGTGCCGTCAAATCATGACGAAATGCGCGTTTCACGTGAAACGCATCGACGGAATGACGCAATTTTCGGCCCCTTTTGCTTGCTCCTTCGGCAAAAATTCCCTAAATCGAAACCGTGAGGCCGCTCCGCGAAGGGGCGGCCCTTATTGTTTCCGCCGGAGATAGAGAATGAGCCAGCCCACTCCGCTGATGCCGCACGCGACCGCCTCGTGGCTGGTCGACGTTACCTCGCTGACTTTCGAGCAGATCGCAGAATTCTGCGGCCTGCACATGCTCGAAGTCCAGGCGATGGCCGACGATCTGGCATCCAGCAAGTATACCGGCCGCGACCCCGTTCGCTCGGGCGAGCTGACGATGGAAGAGATCGAGAAGGGGCAGGCCAACCCTGACTACAAGCTGCGCATGCACAAGGTGCCGCTCGCGCAGAACCGTACCAAGGGCCCGCGCTACACCCCGGTGTCGAAGCGTCAGGACAAGCCGGACGGCATCGCCTGGATCCTGCGCAACCACCCCGAGGTTTCGGACGCGCAGATCGGCAAGCTGATCGGCACCACGCGCAACACGATCGCGGCGATCCGCGACCGTTCGCACTGGAACATCGCCAACATCACGCCCAAGGACCCGGTCACGCTGGGCCTGTGCTCGCAGCGCGAGTTGGACGCCCTCGTCGCCAAGGCCGCGAAGAAGGCGGGCATCCAGGACACCGGCGAGGGTGACGAACGCCTGGTCGATGACCGTCAGGCCCTGATCGACGAACTGCGCGCAGAGCGTCAGGCGCAGGTTCAGGCCGCGTCGGAAGCCGCGCAGGAAGCCGAAGTCGCCGCCTGGCTCGAAGCCAAGCGCGCTGCCGAAGCCGCCGAGGCGCGCGGCGAGTAACTTCGCTTTGGCCTGACGGCTGAATCGAAAAGGGGACATGGGAGTCGATCCCATGTCCCCTTTTTCGTGTCCGCTCTCGGGGGGCTTCGACAAGCTCAGCCTGAGCGGGGTTTGAGGTTTACACTACTTCCGCCCACCCTGAGCTTGTCGAAGGGTCACGGCTGAGCCCTCACTCCGCCGCCGCCGAAAGCTCCTCTTCGTCTTCCTCGGCGATGACCTCGATCGGCGCCGAAGCGGGCAGGCGAGCGATCGACGGCGGCATCTGTCCGCCATTGGGCGACAGGCGCCCTTCGAGGCGCGCGCCCTGCTCGATGGTCAGCGTGTCGTAGGACACATCGCCCTCGATCCGCGCGGTCTTGAGGATCACGACCTCGCGCGCCGAAACCGATCCGCGCACGAGTCCTGCGACGCGTACCGATTCGGCCCGCACCGCGCCGTTGATCTCGCTGCCTTCGCCCTGGATCAGGGCCTTGCAGGAAATGTCGCCGTTGACGCTGCCGTCGACATGCAGGTCGGCGCTTGCCGAAATGTCTCCGCTGATGACGGTGTCGCCGCCCAGCATCGAGAAGCTCGAACTGTTGATGCTCGCACGCGAGCTTATGAAGGCCTTGGCCATGTCAGTGGTTCTCCTCCTGGCCCCTGTTGCTGCTGTTGTTCGCCCCCTGAAGACGTGCCGCCTCGAGGAACGGACGCGGGTTGACCGGATGGTCGTTCACGCGAACCTCGAAGTGGAGATGCGGGCCGGTCGAGCGCCCGGTGCTGCCCATTGCACCGATCAGCGCCCCGGCGTCGACGTCCTGACCCACACGGGTGCGGAAGCCGGAAAGGTGCCCGTAGCGGGTCATCAGCCCGTTGCCGTGCGTCACCTCGATGCAGTTGCCGTAACCGGACTTCTGCCCGACGAAGGTGACGCGCCCCTTGGCGGCGGCGTAGATCGGCGAGCCCATCGGCCCCGGGAAGTCGAGGCCCGCGTGGAACGCGGCGCCGCCGGTGAAGGGGTCCGAACGATAGCCATAGCTGGACGAAACGTAGGCGACATGCGCCGGGCTCACCTGCGGGATCGAGGCGAGGCCGTTCTCCAGCGCGTCCATGCGGGCAAGGCTCTTGCCCATCGTCAGGAAGCGCGGATCGACGCTGCCGTCGGCCCCGGTCGCCAGCTTCACCAGCGGACCACCCTCGGCCATGCGCGCGCGCGAAATCATCGCATTGGGATTGAGCCCCAGCTTGCGGATCGAGGCCATCGCGGCGTCCGAACGCTGGTCGGCGTAGCGGGTGAGGCGATCGACGAGCGCCAGTTGCTTCGCCTCGATGTCGGCAAGGTTGCCGACGCCGGGAACGGCGGCGCTGACCTTCTTCGCGGTCGCTTCGGTCTGCGCGGTAGGTCGGGTATCTCCGGACTCCTCGGGGAGTTCCTGGATATGCGCATCGACCATCTGTTCGATGAACTGCTGTCGGCGGGCGAGGTCGGACGCGACCGAATCGACGTTGCGGCGGTACTGCGCGACGCTCTTCTCGGCCTTGGCGACATTGGCCGCGCGCTCGGCGAGGGCAGCGCTTTCGCTGCCGACGGATGCCTGCGAGAGCGCCAGAGCGCCGACCGATGCGGCCCACATGCCGAGCACGCCGACGGCCGCACCTGCGGCGATCTTCTGTGCCCGCGCGGAAACGCGGATGAAACGGACCTGTCCCTGCGACCGCATGATGAACTCGCGGTCGGGGAACGCCGTCCTGAGGCGCTGGATGAACGCCCCGGTTGACTTGGAAAGCAAAACGACCCCGCTTGAAATCTATGTCTCAGTCCCGGATCGCGCCGGTAGCAGGCGGTAGTTACCAAAGCGAATCGGCTTGGCCCGAACCTCTGCGGAATCGGGGCGAGACGAAAACAGATAGCGGTGAGCCGAGGAACCTTACCTTTGCGCGACCGTGAGATGACATGCGAATCGATTGCATGCGTGCATTTTGGCCACTGCATTCCGGTGACAACTGCACGCTGGAATGATAGGCCGCGCCCATGACCTTGCAGAGCACCCTGATCGCCGAACCCGCAGCGCTCTCGCCCGAGGCGCTTGTCGAGCAACTGGCCCGTGACGGCCGGGCCGCGCAGCGCGTACTGGCGAAGCTGACGGACGCCGATAAGGCCGCCGCCCTGCGCGCCGCCGCCACGGCGCTGCGCGAGGCGGAAGGGGAAATTCTCGAAGCCAACGCCAAGGACATCGCGGCTGGCGAGGCCAAGGGACTGTCAGGTGCGATGCTCGACCGCCTGCGGCTCGATGCCGCGCGGTTGGCCGGAATCGCCGATGCGGTCGATCAGGTCGCGGGCCTGCCCGATCCGGTGGGCGAGGTGATCGCTTCCAGCGAACGCCCCAACGGCCTCAAGCTGTCGCGCGTGCGCATCCCCATCGGCCTGATCGGCATCATCTACGAAAGCCGCCCGAACGTGACCGCCGACGCTGCCGCGCTGTGCCTGCGCTCGGGCAACGCGGTGCTGCTGCGCGGCGGCAGCGAGGCGATCCATTCCAACCACGCGATCCGCGCCGCCTTCGCGAAGGGTCTCGCCACCGTGGGTCTGCCCGAGGCGGCGATCCAGCTGGTGCCGACGCAGGACCGCGCGGTGGTCGGCGCGATGCTGACGGCGGCGGGCCTCATCGACATGATCGTGCCGCGCGGGGGCAAGAGCCTCGTCGCGCGGGTGCAGGCCGATGCGCGGGTGCCCGTGCTCGCCCACCTCGACGGCATCTGCCACACCTATGTCCATGCCTCGGCCGATGCCGGGATGGCGCGCGACCTGACGCTCAACGCCAAGATGCGCCGCACCGGCATCTGCGGGGCGATGGAGACGCTGCTGCTCGACACCCAGTTCCCCGAGAGCGAATCGGTCGTTGCCGGCCTGCTCGACGCGGGCTGCGAACTGCGCGGCGATGCCCGTGCGCAGGCGCTCGACCCGCGCGTGCTGCCTGCCAGCGAGGAGGACTGGGACACCGAATACCTCGACGCCGTTCTGGCGGTGGCCGTGGTCGACGGCATCGAACCGGCGCTTGAGCACATCGCCGCGCATTCCTCGCACCACACCGATGCGATCGTTACCGAAGACGCGGAATCGGCCGAGCGCTTCCTTGCCGAAGTCGACAGCGCGATCGTGATGGTCAATGCCTCCAGCCAGTTCGCCGATGGTGGCGAATTCGGCCTCGGCGCCGAGATCGGTATCGCCACCGGCCGCCTGCACGCACGCGGACCTGTCGCGCTGGAGGGCCTGACCACCTACAAGTGGCAGGTGCGCGGAACCGGGCAGGCCCGGCCCTGAATCTGGTTCTGAGGCGGACCCGAACCCGCCCCGGGCCCGTCACGGGCCTGCTCGGCGGCAGTTTCAACCCGGCCCACGGTGGACACCGCCGCGTCACCCTGTTCACCGTCGAGGCGCTTGCGCTCGACGAAGTGTGGTGGCTGGTCTCGCCGGGCAATCCGCTCAAACCCAAGGCCGGGATGGCCCCGCTGGCCGCGCGGATGCGCTCGGCGCAGCAGCAGGCGCGGGGCGCCCGCATCCGGGCCACCGCGATCGAGCGCGAACTGGGCACCCGATACACCGTCGACACCCTCCGCGCACTCCTTCACCGTTACCCGAAACGGCGCTTCGTATGGCTGATGGGGGCGGACAACCTCGCCCAGTTGCACCGCTGGAAGGACTGGCGGACGCTGTGCCGACTCATGCCGATTGCGGTAATCGCGCGTCCGGGGTATGATGGCGCTGCCCTCGCGAGCCCCGCGATGGCCTGGCTGGGGAAATTCCGGAGACCCCTGACCAGTCTTCGCGGTCCGGAAGAGTGGAGCGCACCCGCGCTGGTGACATTGCGATTCGACCCCGATACGCGGTCGGCAACGGCGATACGCCAGGCCGATCCGGACTGGGCACGAAGGTTCTCAGATCGACCTTCGCGTGACGCGGTCACGTACCACTTGATCCCCGGAACGGCGGAATGATCGGCTTTCAGGCCATCTTCCCGCATACCCGGCTTACACGGCAAACGATCGAACGCGGCAGGATGGCCTTCATCCTGCCCGGTCGGTTTTGAAAGGAGCAGAACCCAACCAAGATGCCACAGGCAGAACTACAGCCGGAATCAACCGGCGCCACCCCGCTTCCGGTCACGATCGAAAGCGATGATCCGTTGCTGAACCTCGTGCTTTCGTCGCTGGACGACGATCAGGCGCAGGAACTGGTGACGATCGACCTCGACGGCAAATCGAGCATCGCCGACTTCATGGTGATCGCCTCGGGCCGTTCGACCCGCCAGGTTGCGTCCATGGCGCAGAAACTCGGCGAGCGACTGAAGCAGAACGGCTTCGGCCATCCGCGTATCGAGGGCCTTCCGGCGGCCGACTGGGTGCTCGTCGATGCGGGCAGCGTGGTCG
This sequence comes from Sphingomonas sp. LH128, assembly GCF_000293195.2. Taxonomy (NCBI): domain Bacteria; kingdom Pseudomonadati; phylum Pseudomonadota; class Alphaproteobacteria; order Sphingomonadales; family Sphingomonadaceae; genus Sphingomonas; species Sphingomonas sp. LH128. Next base: position 1,019 of record NZ_ALVC01000249.1, on the reverse strand, counting down.
TCCACCTGTTCCGTCCCGAAGTGCGCACGTTCTACAACCTCGAGCGGATGTGGGGCTTCGACGGCCCGTCCGGGGCAGCCTGACCGCTGCCTAGAGGATGATCCTCCGGTCGCGACGGTGACCGGAAAATCGCAAGGAAATCACGCGGGGGCCCTGCTCCGTCCCCGCGTTCCGGCCTGATTGCACCCTGAACCCATGCTGCTGCACATCATCGCTCGCGGAAAGATCGCCCGCTCGCCCGAGGGTGAGATGCTGGATCGCTACGCGAAGCGCATCACCTGGCCGTTCAGGCACAGCGAGCTGCCCGATGTCGGCGGCAAGGTGCCGCCTCCCGCCCATACCCCGGTCCGTGAAGTCCTGCTCGACGAGCGGGGCAAGCTGATGAGCTCGGAAGAGTTCGCCGCGCTGCTCGGCCGCTGGCGCGACGAGGGCGTGCGCGAATGCCGCTTCCTGATCGGCGCCGCCGACGGCCACGGTGACGAGGCGCGGGCGCAGGCCGACCACCTTCTGTGCTTCGGCCGCATGACCTGGCCTCACCTGATGGTCCGCGCGATGCTCGCCGAACAGCTGTGGCGCGCCACCGCGATCCTGGCCGGGCATCCCTACCACCGCTCGGGCTGATGAAGCGCCTGAAGGTCTTCTTCGACGGCGGCTGCCGTCCGAATCCCGGCCCCATCGAAGTCGCCGTGGTGATACGCGGGGTGGCGCATGTCTTTGAGGATTGCGGCTGCGGCACCAACAGCGATGCCGAGTGGCTGGCGCTGATCCATGCACTGGAACTCTGCCGGGAGCAGGGGCTGGAACAGGTCGAGCTGATCGGCGATGCGGCGGAGGTTGTGCGTCAGGCCAACCGGGCCTTGCGCGACGGGCATGGCCCGGGGCGGCACGCGGCGCGCTTCCTTGCGCTGGCGGCTCAGGTTCGTCCTGCGCGCATACGGTGGATCAAGCGTGAGCAGAACCTTGCCGGAATTGCGCTGGCCGCGCGCCATCCAAGGTGAAGGCATTTTATCCTCCCTGTT
>NZ_ALVC01000248.1:0-4611 GCF_000293195.2 Sphingomonas sp. LH128 | reverse complement strand
GGGCCGCCTCGAACGCTCCATTTTCATGCTCGACTGGCTGCGCGACATCGACCTGCGCCGGCGCACCCAGGCGGGCCTCAACAAAGGCGAAGCCCGCAACGCGCTCGCCCGCGCGCTCTTCTTCAACCAGCTCGGCGAACTGCGCGATCGTCGGTTCGAGAACCAGACCTATCGCGCCTCCGGCCTCAACCTGCTCGTCGCCGCCATCATCTTGTGGAACACTCGCTATCTCGAAATGGCGCTGGCGGACATCGGCACAGCCGACGAAATCGCACGCCACATCGCGCCATTGGGCTGGGAGCATATCTCGCTGACCGGTGACTATAGCTGGAATGTTGAAGATCAACCCGATCCGGACGCCTTGCGACCGCTGCGCGCCGTCAACTCCCTACTTGCCGCGTGACGTTCGCTATCCGTTCGCCCTTTCCGTGCAGATACGTCACTTTCGTGTAGTCACCCCATATAGCCGATGAGCAATCCACACCTCGCCAGAAAAGATGATTGGCATGGTGCAAGATTGCGCTGGTTTTCACAACGGGTTTCCTTGCCATTGGCGCGAGGTCGAGGCCGGCATCGCGCGACCGCGAGAAAACCGCTCGTTTTTCTTGCGGGGCAGGCGCCGGCTTCCGGCGATCGGGAGCCGCTACGGGGTTTCCATCCACGTCTGGATCCGTTCCGCCGTCGCCTTGAGCACCTGTTGCACCAAGGCCTGGGACGCGGGCGGCAAATCCGGGGACTGGAAGTCGGATACCAGTCGCGCGAGGTCGTTGGCCCAGCGGTGCATCATTTCCGTCAAGCGCCCGGCATGGTCGGCATGGCCGCCATCGGCGGCGGCCTGAAGCTCGCGCTCCAGTTCGGCGGCGGCGTGCAGCACATGAGTGAGCTTTGCCTTCAGTGGCTCCGGCAATTCGGGCAGCTCGCCATGAGAATGGTTGCCGGAGGCCAACATGGCCTGGTTGCGTTCGGACATCTCCTCCATGATCCGGGCATACCGCCCAAATCCCGGGAAACGGTCGCACAGGTCGTGTAGCGTCCTATCGCTGGTGGTGCCGTAGATACCGTGCAGGTCCTGCATGTGGCCGATCATATGATCGGCCAGGGCGATCCCGGTGATACCCTGTGCCTCAAGCTGGCGGACACGCAGGTTGATGGCGGCGGCAATCCGGCTCGCATCGATCATCCCGCATCCGTCCCTTCTATTGCAACTCTCGTGAATACATCGCCTTCGATTGCAGGCAGCGCCGGGTGATTGCAACGCTACCGTGCGGAGCAGACCGTGCCTGTGGCGACATTGCTGCCGTCTTCGCGTCCTGCGCCGCGCGCTGAACATCTCGCGTCCGTCGCACGCAATGTGATTTGCGTCTCAAACAATGTGAGCCTGGCGATCCTGAACGTCTCATATAATCTGAGCCGGAAACCGCCCTCTATTGCAGTTCCGGGCGATCATTATTGCGAGCCGCTACACATACCGGTGATATCGGCCGGATCGAGGCCGACGGCCATCTCGTGATCACCGACCGCAAGAAGGACATATTGACCAGCGACAAGGGCGAGAATATCGCTCCGCAGCGGATCGAGGGCATGCTGACCATGCAGCCCGAGATCGCGCAGGCCATGGTCTATGGCGACCGGCGGCCCTATCTGGTGGGCCTCGTCGTTCCCGATGCCGAGTTCCGGATGGAGTGGGCTGCGCGCCACGGGCGCGACATCCAGACCTCGGATCAGGATCCCGGCTTCGTGCGCGCGATCCAGGTCGCGGTCGACCGGGTGAACGAGGGGCTGGCCCCGCACGAGCGGGTGCGGCGAGTCATCATCGCTCCCGACAGCTTTTCGGTTGAAAACGGCCAGCTCACCTTCACGCAGAAGCTGCGGCGCCATGTGCTGCGCGACCGCTATGGCGCGCGGCTCGATGCGCTCTACGGCTGAGGATCAGCCGGCGCCGCCGCGGACGCGGCACAGCGTATCGGAGGGCCGCTCACCGAAGCGCAGCAGATAATCGCGCGAGAATTTGCTGAGGTGGTTGAAGCCGCAGTCGAGAGCGACTTCGGTAACGGACGTTCCGGAGGCAGTCGACAAGAGGTCGCGCGCCCGGTCGAGGCGGGCGTTTTTCAGGTAATGCATCGGCGTGGTCTGGCAGAACGCGCGGAACCCGGCGCTGAGCGACCGGGCGCTCACCCCTGAAACCCGGCACAGATTGGCGAGCGACAGCGGATCGGCGGCATGATCGGCGATGTGGTCGATCACGCGCTTCACATAATAGGGCACCGCATGCGCGGGCCGCGCCAGCAACAGGTCGGAATAATTGTGCGGGACCGACAGCAAAATGAGGCGTGCGAGCATCTCCTCGGTCAGCGCGACCGAGCGCGGATGGGCGAATATATTCTGCGGGCCCGCACCCGAGCTGGCGCAGACCGCGCGCACGAATTCGGCCAGACCCTGCTGCTGGTCGAGAAACCGGGTGGGCGCGCGGGTGAACCGGATCTCTTTGGGGCGGCGGCCCAGTTCCCGGGTAACCACCTCTTCGAGCGTCGCGCGCGGCACCTTGATCGAGAAATGGGTGTAGCCGCCATCCAGTTCGAGGACGACGGGTTCGAACGGATCATGGACCCACAGGTCGCCAGCGCCGAGCGGAACCAGATCGCCGCCGCGGCCGACGCGCGCGCCGCCTTTCAGCGAGAACTGGAACAGATAGATGTCCTCGAGCGGCGGAGAGTGGATGTCGATGGCGCCATGGGCGATGCCATAGTCCAGCGCGTTGAATGAGATCGACTTCAGCGGCATCTGCCGGTGCCGGAACGCAAGCGGAGCGCCGCCGCGCGCGTGGAGCTGATGCTCGTGGAACACGCGGCCCATATGATGCTGCACATCCTCGATGTCGGTACTGGTGAATGTCCGCCAGTTCGGGAGCCGGAACGGCGCATCCCGCCAGAATCCCCGCGGCGACACCGATGGCACCATGCGCATCTCCTCTTGACCAGACAGGAAGGGCCATGCAGTCCCGCGGTTGCGATACGGTCGGGAGGTGCATGGAAGATCCGGGCGGGCAGCCCGCCTTGGCAACAGCAGCAGCCCGCCGATCTTCAGACCATCAAAGTGTCATGGATCGACGATGAAGGCAAGAGCCATGCTGCACCTGCGTTGCGTATCTTCCATCTATTTGAACGACGGTCGGAAAGACCTGATCGGCTCAGCGGTCGGCGGCAGACAGGCCGGATGTTTTCTTGGCGTCGCGCCGGAATCGATGCAGCAGCGGCTCGGTATAACCGCTCGGCTCCGAGGCGCCCTCGAGAATCAGCGCCCGCGCTGCCTCGAAGGCCGGCGTGCCGCCGGCCAGCGGCCGCCAGCCGGGCTCGGCTTCATTCTGCCGGTTCACCTGGGCCGCCATCCGCGCGAGCGACGCCTCGATGTCCGCGAGGGTGCAAACACCGTGGAGCATCCAGTTGGCGAGCTGCTGGGCCGATACCCGCAAGGTGGCCCGGTCCTCCATGAGGCCGATGTCGTCGATGTTGGGGATTTTCGAACAGCCCACCCCGAGGTCCACCCAGCGCGCCACATAGCCGAGGATGCTCTGCACATTGTCGTCGAGGAGGCGCGCCACCGCGTCCGCCTTCCAGTTGCGGCCGATCGCCAGCGGAATGTCGAGCAGGCCGTCAAGCGCGGGCACGGGCTGGCCGGCCAGTTCGCGCTGGCAGGCGAACACGTCGACCGCATGATAATGAAGCGCGTGGAGCGTGGCGGCCGTCGGGCTCGGCACCCAGGCGGTGCTGGCGCCGGCACCCGGATGCGCGATCTTCTTCTCCAGCATGTCGGCCATGCGGTCGGGCGCGGTCCACATGCCCTTGCCGATCTGGGCCCGGCCGGAAAAGCCGCAGCGAAGCCCGATCGCCACATTGCGCGCCTCGTAGGTGGCAAGCCACCGTGTGCCTGCCATCTCGCCCTTGGGCACAAACGGCCCGGCATGGATCGACGTGTGGATCTCATCGCCCGTGCGGTCGAGAAAACCGGTGTTGATGAAGAAAATCCGGCGGCCGAGCGCCTCGATACAGGCGCCGAGATTGGAGGACGTCCGCCGCTCCTCGTCCATCAGCCCGATCTTGACCGTGTGGGCAGGCAGGCCGAGCAGCGTTTCGACCGCAGCGAACAGCCGGTCGACAAAGGCGCATTCGGCGGGTCCGTGGAGCTTCGGCTTCACCACATAGATGGCGCCGTGGCGACTGTTGATCCGGCTTGACCGGTCGTGAAGGGCGGCCGCCACGCTGACGAGCGCGTCGATGATCCCTTCGGGAGCAGCGCTGCCATCGGGCAGGCGCACGGCGTCGGTTTCCATCAGCAGCCCGACATTGCGCACGAGAAGCAGGCTGCGCCCGCGCAACAGGGCCGGGGTTCCGTCGGCCGCGGTGAACGGCCGCGGCCCCGCCGGCACCCGCTCGACCGTCCGGCCGTCGCGCTCGAACCGCGCCGTCATCCGGTCCTGCATCAGCGCCAGCCAGTTCGCGTAGACCCCGACCTTGTCGTCAGCGTCCACGGCCGCCGTTGAATCCTCGAAATCGATGATGGCGGTCAGGGCCGCCTCCACCAGAATGTCGGCCACGCCCGCCGCATCGGCAGCGC
>NZ_ALVC01000247.1:0-6761 GCF_000293195.2 Sphingomonas sp. LH128 | reverse complement strand
CCCCCCCCCCGCCGGTGCGGTGCTCACCATGATGTCGCTGTTCGTGGGCGAGTTCGCGCAGACCGGCTGGCTGGCTTATCCGCCGCTGTCGAACCTGGCGTACAGCCCGTGGGTTGGCGTCGATTACTACATCTGGTCCCTGCAGATCGCGGGTGTCGGCACGCTGCTTTCGGGCGTCAACCTGGTGTGCACCATCGTCAAGATGCGCGCGCCCGGCATGACCATGATGCGCATGCCGGTGTTCACCTGGACCTCGCTTTGCACCAACATCCTGATCGTCGCCGCCTTCCCGGTGCTGACGGCAGTGATGACGATGCTGACCGTCGACCGCTACCTCGGCTTCAACTTCTTCTCGAACGACTTCGGCGGCTCGCCGATGATGTACGTGAACCTGATCTGGATCTGGGGTCACCCCGAGGTCTACATTCTCATCCTGCCGCTGTTCGGCGTGTTCTCGGAAGTCGTCTCGACCTTCTCGGGCAAGCGCCTGTTCGGCTACTCGTCGATGGTCTACGCCACGCTGGTCATCACCATCCTGTCGTACCTCGTGTGGCTGCACCACTTCTTCACGATGGGTTCGGGCGCGAGCGTCAACTCGTTCTTCGGCATCACCACCATGGTGATCTCGATCCCGACCGGCGCGAAGCTGTTCAACTGGCTGTTCACGATGTACCGCGGCCGCATCCGCTACGAGCTGCCGATGATGTGGACCGTCGCGTTCATGCTGACCTTCACGGTCGGCGGCATGACCGGCGTGCTGCTCGCGGTGCCGCCTGCGGACTTCGTGCTGCACAACTCGCTGTTCCTGATCGCGCACTTCCATAACGTGATCATCGGCGGCGTGCTGTTCGGCATCTTCGCGGCGATCAACTTCTGGTGGCCCAAGGCCTTCGGCTTCAAGCTCAACCAGTTCTGGGGCAAGGTCAGCTTCTGGCTGTGGGTTCCCGGCTTCTGGTTCGCCTTCATGCCGCTCTACATCCTCGGCCTGATGGGCGTGACCCGCCGCATGCGCGTGTTCGACGATCCGTCGATCCAGATCTGGTTCGTCATCGCCGCCTTCGGCGCCGTGATGATCGCCGGTGGCATCGGCGCCATGCTGGTCCAGTTCGCCGTCTCCATCTGGAAGCGTGAGGAACTGAAGGACGAGACGGGCGATCCGTGGAACGGCCGTACGCTGGAGTGGTCGACCTCGTCGCCGCCGCCGGAGTACAACTTCGCCTTCACGCCGCTGGTCCACGACCTCGACGCCTGGGACGACATGAAGCGCTGCGGCGTCCAGCGTCCGACCTCCGGCTTCCGTCCGATCCACATGCCCAGCGGCACGGGGACCGGCCTGATCCTGGCGGGTCTGTCGACGGCGCTCGGCTTCGCGATGATCTGGTACATCTGGTGGCTCGCAGCCGTGTCGTTCGCCGGGATCATCGGCTACGCGATCTTCCATACGTTCAACTACAAGCGGGACTACCACATCCCCGTCGAGACGGTCGAAGCGACCGAGGCGGAACGCACCCGCCAGCTCGCCGCCGCGGGAGCCTGAGACATGACCGCTAACATAGCTCCGACGCACACCCTCGATCAGGCGCAGCTTCAGGCCGCGTTCTACGACCTGAACGAGCATGACCACCCCGAAGGCGGCAGCACCATGCTGGGCTTCTGGGTCTACCTGATGAGCGACTGTCTCATCTTCGCCATGCTCTTTGCGGCATACGGCGTGCTGGGCGGCAGCCTGGCCGCCGGGCCGGGGCCGAAGGACCTGTTCGAGCTGCCGCTGGTGGCGCTCAACACCGCCATGCTGCTGTTCTCGTCGATCACTTACGGCTTCGCCATGCTGGCCATGGAGAAGAACAACAAGGGCGCGACGCAAGCCTGGCTGCTGGTCACCGCCGTGTTCGGCGCCTGCTTCCTCGGCATCGAACTCTACGAGTTCAGCAACCTCATCCACGAGGGTGCGACGCCGATGCGCTCGGGCTTCCTCACCGCGTTCTTCTCGCTGGTGGGCACGCACGGTCTGCACGTCACCTTCGGCCTGATCTGGCTGTTCACGCTGGTGGTGCAGGTCGGCAAGAAGGGCCTGATCCCGGCCAACAAGCGCCGCCTCATGTGCCTGTCGCTGTTCTGGCACTTCCTCGACGTCATCTGGATCGGCGTCTTCACCTTCGTCTACCTGATGGGAATGCTGTGATGGCGAACGAACACGCCCACCCCAACCCCGCCGCGCACGATCACCACGACGAGCACGGCGCGAGCCATGGCTCGATGCGCGAGTACGTCGTCGGCTTCCTGCTGTCGGTCGTGCTCACCGCGATCCCGTTCTGGCTGGTGATGACGGGCGCGATCCCCGACAAGCAGACCACCGCGCTGGTCATCATGGCTTTCGCCGTGGTGCAGATCGTGGTCCACATGATCTACTTCCTGCACATGAACACCAAGTCGGAGAACGGCTGGACGGTCATGGCGCTGATTTTCACGATCGTTCTGGTCATCATCACGCTGTCCGGTTCGCTGTGGGTCATGTTCCACCTCAACACCAACATGATGCCGATGAGCGTCCACGACATGGGCCAGCTGCCCTGACCGAGGACCGCACAACGGCGGCAAAAGGAGCGCGGCGGCCCATCGGGCTTGCCGCGCTTCTGCTAGTGGCCTTCGCGATGTTCGTGGGCCTGGGCATCTGGCAGATCCAGCGGATGCACTGGAAGCACGCGCTGATCGCCCGCGTCGATGCGCGCGTCCATGCCGCTCCACAGGCGCTGCCGCAGGACGGCAGCCTCGGCCCCGATCTCGAATATCTTCGCGTCCGCGTCTCGGGAGTCTATGACGGGCCTGCGACCGCGCTGGTGCGGGCCGCCACGGAACGCGGAACGGGCTACTGGACGATGACGCCGCTGCGCCTCGAAGACGGCAGGCTCCTGTGGATCAACCGCGGCTTCGTGCCCGCCGGGACCACCCGCGCCGCCGCCGGAGCCTCGGCGCCTGCGGGCAAGGTGTCGATCGTCGGCCTGCTGCGCCTGCCCGAGCCCAAGGGCAGCATCCTGCAGTCCAACGCCCCGCAGGACGATCGCTGGTACTCGCGCGATACCGCCGCACTGGCGCAGGCGCGCAAGGTGGGCGCCGTCTCCCCCGCCTTCGTCGATGTGCAAGTGGAGCAGGCGAGCACCGCGCCTACGCTCAAGCCCGTACCCGGCCTCACCCAGATCACGTTCCCCGACAGCCATCTCAGCTATGCCCTGACCTGGTTCGCGATGGCGGCGCTGTCGCTGGTCGCGCTCGCCTATACATGGCGCCGGGCGTGATCGAGCGCCTGGCGGCGCTGTTCGCGCCGCCGGAGGTGCCGGGCAGTACGCCGAGCCGCTCCAGCGTCGTCCTGCTCACCCAACTGCGCTGGACGGCGGTGTTCGGGCAGCTGGCCACCATCGTCGTGGTCTCTGCCGTGCTCAAGGTCCGCCTGCCGCTGGCGCCGCTGCTGCTGGCGCCGCTGCTGCTGATCGTCATCAACCTGACCATCGCGCGGGTCGTGCTGCAGCGCGAATCGTTCACCCAGCGCGAGATGTTCTCGGCGCTGATGATCGACGTCGTCGCGCTGTGCTGGCAGCTTTACTACTCGGGCGGGGCGACAAACCCGTTCACCTTCCTGTTCCTCCTCCAGATCGTCATCGGCGCGATCATCCTGGAGGCGCGCTGGAGCTGGCTCGTCGCGCTCAACGCCTGCCTGTGCATGGCGCTGCTGACCTTCTTCTACGAGCCGCTGCAGCTGCCCGATCGCTTGGCGGGCGATCACTTCCACCTCTACATCTACGGCAGCCTGTTCTGCTTCGTGCTGGCCGCCGTGCTGCTGATCGTCTTCGTCGTGCGGCTCGATCGCAACCGGCGCGAAAGCGATGCGCGCCTCGCCGCCTACTACCAGCAGGCTGCGGAGGAGGACCATATCATCCGCATGGGCCTGCTCGCCTCTGGCGCGGCGCATGAACTGGGCACGCCGCTCTCGTCGATCTCGGTGATCCTGGGCGACTGGAGCCACGAGCCGACGATCAGGGACGATCCCGACATGGCCGCCGACCTTGCCGACGTGCGCCGCGAGCTGGAGCGCTGCAAGACGATCGTATCGGGCATCCTGATGTCGGCGGGCGAAGTGCGCGGCGTCGATCCGGCGGTGACCACCGTGCGCGGCTTCATCGACGATCTCGCCGAGGAATGGCGCACCCGCATCCCCGGCGAACTGCGCGTGATCGACCGCATGGCGGGTGACGTCGAGATCATCGCCGATCCGGGCCTGCGCCAGATCGTCGGCAACGTCATCGACAACGCCATCGAGGTCTCGCCCGACCTCGTGCTGATCGAGGTCTGGCTGGAAGGGGAGGGCGCCGCACGGCAGGTCATGCTGACCGTAAGCGACCGCGGCCCCGGCTTCGCGCCCGAAGTGCTGCGCCGCATCGGCCAGCCCTATATCTCGACCAAGGGGCGCGACGGGGGCGGGCTCGGCCTGTTCCTCGTCGTCAACGTCATCCGCAAGCTGGGCGGCGCGGTCTCGGTGGAGAACCGTGAAACCGGCGGTGCGAGCGTGCAACTGGCGATCCCCCTCGCTACACTGGCGCTCGAAGAACAAGAACAACGGCAGGAGAAGCAATGACCGACACTCCCTCCGCCATCGGCGCGACGGGCGCCAGCCTGCTCATCGTCGAGGACGACCCCACTTTCGCGCGAACCCTGCGCCGCTCCTTCGAACGGCGCGGCTACCGCGTCGCCTCCGCTGCCAGCCCCGAAGAGGCCGACGCGCTGTTCCTGGCGGACAGCTTCGAGTTCGCGGTGGTGGACCTGAAACTCGGCGCGGGTTCCGGCCTCACCGTGGTCGAGGCGCTTCATGCCCATGCGCCGCAGACGCGCATCGTCGTGCTGACCGGCTACGCCAGCATCGCCACCGCCGTCGAGGCGATCAAGCTGGGCGCCTCGCACTATCTCGCCAAACCCTCCAACACCGACGACATCGAGGCGGCCTTCGCGTCGCTGCGCGGCGATGCCAGCGTGCCGGTGGAGGGCCGCAAGACCTCGATCAAGACGCTGGAGTGGGAGTACATCCACCAGACGCTGGTGGAGTGCGAATTCAACATCTCCGAAACCGCGCGCCGCCTCGGCCTCCACCGCCGCACGCTGGCGCGCAAGCTCGAGAAGCGGCAGGTTTGACCCCTTCGACAAGCTCAGGGTGAGCGGAGGTAGCGTAAACCTCCAACCCCGCTCAGGCTGAGCCTGTCGAAGCCCCTGCAGTTTCCCGCGAGCCGCCAATACGCTATACAACCCACGAGAAGCCCCCGGTGATCGGAAACCATGTCCAGCTGTGATCTTTGCGTCGTCCGCAACCGGGCGATCTGTGCCGCGCTCGACGCCGGCGAACTGAACGCGCTCAATGCGATCGGGCGCACGCGCAAGCTGACCGCCGGGGAATCGATCATCTGGGAGGGCGAGGATTCGGTCCTCGTCGCCAATGTCATCGACGGCGTGCTCAAGCTCTCCACCAACACCGAGGACGGGCGCGAGCAGATCGTCGGCGTGGTCTATCCGTCGGACTTCATCGGCCGTCCGTTCGGCGGCACCACCGGGCACGGCGTCACCGCGCTGACCGACGCCAGCGTCTGCGTGTTCTCCCGCCGCGACTTCGACGCCTTCGCGCGCGAGCATCCGGCGCTGGAGCACAAGCTGCTCGAACGCACGCTGGGCGAACTGGACCGCACGCGCCGCTGGATGCTGCTGCTCGGCCGCAAGTCGGCGGCGGAGAAGATGGCGAGCTTCCTCGTCGAGATGACCGAACGGCTCGGCGGCGCGGGCTGCCGGATTGATTTCGAGCATCCGGGGCGGCGCATCCTGACCCTGCCGTTCTCGCGCCAGCAGATCGCCGACGTGCTGGGCCTGACCATCGAGACCGTCAGCCGCCAGTTCACCCGGCTCAAGAACGAGGGCGTGATCGACCTGCCCTCGCGCCGCGAAGTGACGATCCTTGATTTCGACACGCTGGTCGCCGAGGCAGGGTAACGGTTCGTCCCTGTTACCGGCTCGCGGGAAACCATGGCGAGGCGGCGGCGTTGCCACTGGCATGTTTCATTCGCCCATCGTGCCGGGCTCCCTTGGCGCTCACCCGCACTACGGCCTGTTCAGTCGGCACACCGCCGTGCTGTTCGTGCGCAATGCCGTGGCCTCGTGCCTGTGCTTCGCGATCGACATGGCGCTGATCTGGCTGATGGTCTCGCAGCTTGGGATCGACAAGTTCGTGGCGGTGACGGTGGGGTTCCTCTTCGCCAACTCGCTGAATTACGGCCTTGCACGGGTCTGGGTGTTTCGGGAGAGCGATCGCGGGATCTTCACCGGCTATGTCTATTACCTCACCAACGCGCTGGTGGGACTGGCGGTGATCCTCGGCGGTTTCGCGCTGCTGACCACGGTGTTCGACGCGCATTATCTGCTCGCGCGGGTGATCGTCTCGCTGTGTTCGGGCACGCTGGTGTTCATCCTGAACGCGACGTTGAACTTCCACGAAGTGTGAATCGGTAGGATGCGGGAACGTCGTCACCCAACACCGTCATCCCAGCGAAGGCTGGGACCGCTGGCCGAGTAAAGCCCAACCCTCGGCAGGGCGTTTGAACGATAGTTGGCCGTAACAGGCCAGCGGTCCCAGCTTTCGCTGGGATGACGAGGTTGTGCGTGCAGTCAGCGCACGCGGAAATACCCGCTGGCGAGTGCGGGCCATTACGCCGGGGAAATCAACGCAACCGAAG
>NZ_ALVC01000246.1:0-4568 GCF_000293195.2 Sphingomonas sp. LH128 | reverse complement strand
CGGCGACAGGTAGAAATCGATCGTGTCGCCCCGCTTGTCGACTGCCCGGTACAGGTAGGTCCACTTGCCCCGCACCTTGACGTAGGTTTCATCCAGGCGCCAGCTCGGATCAAAGCCACGCCGCCAGAACCAGCGCAGCCGCTTCTCCATCTCCGGGGCGTAGCACTGGACCCAGCGATAGATCGTCGTATGGTCGACCGAAATGCCGCGTTCCGCCAGCATTTCCTCAAGGTCGCGATAGCTGATCGGATAGCGACAATACCAGCGCACCGCCCACAGGATCACATCACCCTGGAAATGGCGCCACTTGAAATCCGTCATCGTTCCGTCCGTCCAATCTCCGCCAAGCATGCTCAAGCTTCACGATTTTTGCAACAGAGCCCCTGGTCATGTTCGTGATGATCGACCGCCTCTCGAGCTTCTACAATAATCTCAACATGCTCTACATGACGCTCATGATGGCATCGCCGATGGTGGTGATGATGATCGTCGCGATGCCCGACATGTTTCCGTCCAGGCGTCTCAATATGCTGCTGCTCCTCGGATCGGCGGTCGCCTTCTTCGGGAGCTTCGGACTCATCCGGACCCAGACGACGATCGACGATACCGCCTTTCTGCGCTCGATGATTCCGCATCATTCGGGTGCCATCCTGATGTGCGAGCAGGCCTCGCTGTCCGATGCCGAGATCCTCAAATTGTGCGGTGAGATCATCCGGTCGCAGACGGCGGAAATCGACCAGATGAAATCGATTCTCGCGAGAAAATGACCCGGCCTTTCCAATTGGCGTCTGCCGGCTGCCGGCGCTCCGGCGGCGTTGAACGATACGCGTCCTGATTGCCGGCACAGCGCGCGGATCGGGCACGTCGACATTCGTCATGATGGATCGGGATACCGAACATGCCCGCGACAATGCAAAACGGCTCCTTCGCCGGCGTACGCTTCGCAAGCAGTTGGTCGGGGCGCACGATCTCTTCGGAGAGCCGGCATGGGAAATGCTGATCGATCTCTTCATTCACGAATGCGAGCGCAAGCCGCTTTCGATCAGCGCCGTGTGCGTGACGGCCGGATTGCCGATGAGCAGTGCGCTTCGGCTGATCCAGAAACTGTGCGACGCCGGGCTTGTCTCGCGCATCCCCGACCCGGTCGACGGACGCCGATGCTACATCCGGCTGGATCCCCCGCTCATGCAGCGGCTGCGAGCCTATTTCAGCGCGGGCGATCTTTAGGCCGGGGCCATTGCCCGGGCCACCCCGAGGTGACCCGGACCTTTCTCACTTATGCCGGCTGCATATCATAGCCGGCCGCGCGGATCGCCTCGACGAATTTGGCGCGGTCGTGGCTGCTCTCGATCGTAACCCGGCGCGCCGGAATATCGGGCACCACGCGGGCGTCGGCATCGATGCTGTGGATGGCCTTCGTGACCGACCGCGCGCAACCGCCGCACGTCATGCCGGGAATGTCGAATTGGATCATCTTGGAACCTCCGGTTTCTGCTGATGATCCGGATATGGGGTTTCCAACGATGGCAAGGTCAATGGGTCGGACGCGCGTTTTTTACCGCTTGACCTTCCCATCGTTGGAAACCCCACATTCTGTCTCAACGAATGAAACCGGAGAATTTTCGATGTCCGATGTGATGGAGTTGAAACAGAGCACGGGTGGCGATGCGCCCGCCGCGGAGCAAGAGAAACTGAGCGTTGCGGTCGCCGGGATGACCTGCGCCTCATGCGTCGGGCATATCGAAAAGGCGATCGGCAAGCTCCCCGCGGTCGCCGGCGTCAGCGTCAATCTCGCGACCGAACGCGCCGATGTGACCTTTGCGGGCACGCCCGATCCGCTGGCGGTGGTGCAGGCAATCGAAGAGGCCGGTTATGCGGTGCCCGAAATCGAGGTCGAGCTCGGGGTCGAGGGCATGACCTGCGCCTCGTGCGTCGGCCATGTCGAAAAGGCGCTGAGGGCGGTTCCCGGCGTTGCCGCCGCAAGCGTCAATCTCGCGACCGAACGCGCCAGCATCCGGTATCGCAGCGGGCTTGTCGCGCCGGCGGATCTCGAAGCCGCGATCCGCCGCGCCGGCTATACGCCGCGCCGGCTCGAAGCCGATGCCGCCGCGCCCGACCGCGAGGCCGCGGCGCGCGAGGCCGAACTCACGGGCCTTCGTCGCTCGCTGCAACTTGCCGCGGTGCTGGCGCTGCCGGTGTTTCTGCTCGAAATGGGATCGCACCTCGTGCCGGCCGTGCATGATTTTGTCATGGCCACGATTGGCATGCAGACGAGCTGGCTGATCCAGTTCGCGCTGACGACGCTGGTGCTGTTCGGTCCCGGCCTGCGCTTTTTCCGGAAGGGCATTCCCGCGATCCTGCGCGGGACGCCCGACATGAACTCGCTCGTCGCACTCGGAACCAGCGCCGCCTGGGGTTACTCGCTCGTTGCGACCTTCACCCCCGGCGTGCTTCCTCCCGGCACCGCCAATGTCTATTATGAAGCGGCGGCGGTAATCGTCGCGCTGATCCTGCTCGGCCGCTATCTGGAAGCCAAGGCCAAGGGGCGGACGTCCGAAGCGATCAAGCGGCTTATCGGATTGCAGGCCAAGACCGCACGCGTCATACGCGACGGGGCGGTTGTCGACGTCGCGCTCGCCGACGTCGTCAGCGGGGATATCGTCGACGTGCGTCCCGGCGAGCGCGTACCGGTCGATGGCGAGGTCGTCGACGGCCAGTCCTGGGTCGATGAAGCGATGATCACCGGCGAGCCCGTGCCGGTCGCCAAGGCTGCGGGCGCCGAGGTTGTCGGCGGCACGATCAACACGACCGGTGCCTTTACCTTCCGCGCGACCAAGGTCGGTGCCGACACATTGCTCGCGCAGATTATCCGGATGGTCGAGCAGGCGCAGGGTTCGAAGCTCCCCATCCAGGCGATGGTCGACAAGGTGACCGCCTGGTTCGTCCCCGCGGTGATGGGAATCGCCGCGCTGACCTTCCTGATCTGGCTCGTCTTCGGGCCCGACCCGGCGCTGACCTTCGCGCTGATCAACGCCGTCGCGGTACTGATCATCGCTTGCCCGTGCGCGATGGGGCTCGCCACGCCGACGTCGATCATGGTCGGCACCGGGCGCGCCGCCGAACTCGGTGTGCTGTTCCGCAAGGGCGAGGCCCTGCAAACGCTGCGCGATGTTCGCGTCGTGGCGCTCGACAAGACCGGCACCCTCACCAAGGGCCGCCCCGAACTGACCGACCTCGAACCAGCGAGCGAATTCGAATATGATGAGGTGCTGGCACTCGTCGCGAGCGTCGAGACCCGGTCCGAGCATCCGATCGCCGAAGCGATCGTCGCGGCGGCGAAGGCGCGGAACCTGATCCTGGCATCGCCCACCACGTTCGAGGCTACGCCCGGTTATGGCGTGTCGGCGCGGGTCGGCGAGCATGATGTCGAGGTCGGCGCCGACCGCTTCATGACGAAGCTCGGGCATGATGTATCGGCCTTCGCTGCGAAGGCGGCCGAACTCGGCGCGCTTGGCCGGTCGCCGCTCTACGCTGCGATCGATGGCAAGCTCGCGGCAGTGATCGCGGTCGCCGACCCGATCAAGGATACGACGCCGGAGGCGATCCGCGCGCTCCACAATCTCGGTCTGAAGGTCGCAATGATCACCGGCGACAATCAGGCGACCGCCGATGCCGTCGCGCGCACGCTCGGGATCGACGAAGTGGTGGGCGAAGTGCTTCCGGGCGGAAAGGTCGATGCGCTCCACCGGCTGCGCGCGGGCGGGCGCAAGGTCGCCTTCGTCGGCGACGGCATCAACGACGCACCCGCGCTCGCCGAGGCCGATGTCGGCCTCGCGATCGGCACCGGCACCGATGTCGCGATCGAATCCGCCGACGTCGTGCTGATGTCGGGTGACCTGCGCGGCGTGGTCAACGCGATCGCGCTGTCGAAGGCGACCATCCGCAACATCCAGGAGAATCTGTTCTGGGCGTTCGGCTATAATGCCGCGCTGATCCCGGTCGCCGCGGGCGCGCTCTATCCGCTGAACGGCACGCTGCTTTCGCCGATCTTCGCGGCGGGCGCGATGGCGCTGTCGAGCGTCTTCGTGCTAAGCAATGCGCTGCGTCTCAAGGCCTTCCGGCCTGTGATCGCGTCCGACAGAAGCACGGGAGGAACGCCAGCATGAATATCGGCCAGGCTTCCAGAATGTCGGGCGTCTCGACCAAGATGATCCGATATTATGAGCAAACGGGCCTCATCCCCAAGGCCGCGCGCCATGACTCGGGGTACCGCGATTATGACGAGGCCGACGTGCACCGGCTGCGCTTCGTTCGCCGCGCGCGCGATCTCGGTTTCACCGTCGAGCAGATCGGCGGACTGCTCGGGCTATGGTCCGACCGGAGCCGCGCCAGCGCCGACGTCAAGGCGTTCGCGCTGGAGCATATCGAACGGCTCCGGGAAAAAATGGCCGAGATCGAAGCCATGGTTCGCACCCTCGAGACGCTGGCCGATCATTGCCACGGCGACGACCGCCCCGATTGCCCGATTATCGAGGGGCTGGCGGAGGGCGATGGCGCGCCCGCGGCGG
>NZ_ALVC01000245.1:0-6446 GCF_000293195.2 Sphingomonas sp. LH128 | reverse complement strand
AGTAGCTGCCGCCCGCCTTGCCGTTGCAGGCGACGCCGTCGACGCCGACGGGGCAGCCGTCCTCATCGAAGTAGCCGGCATATTCGGCGAGGCCCTTCTGCTTGGCCTTGAATACGGCGGCGGTTGCATAGAGCTTGCCGTCCAGCCAGGTGCTCTTGATGCCGCCTTCAAGGCTGGTGCCCTTCGCGGGATCGAGGCGCGCGCCGTCGATGCCGACTTCGACCTGCGGGTTATAGATGTCGGTGTAGCTGGCGTAGAACGAGACGTTCGGCGTCAGGTCATAGACCGCGCCGACGTAGGGGCTGACCTTGCTGTCCTTGCGTGCCTGATCCGCGCCGTAGGAAAAGCCGGTCGACTTGATCCACATCGCGCTGGCCCCGACAACGGTCTTGAGCCGGTCGGTCAGGCTGAGGTGCGCGGCGCCGTAAACGCGGGTCAGGCGGTCGCTGTAGTCGGCGGCAAGGTAGCTGCCGGGATAGCTGGGCTCGGGGATGCCGGTCTCGCCCCATTCGGAAGGGCTTGGGTAGACGATGGTGTCCTCGGAGAAGTTCTCGTACTCCTTGGCGTCGGACTTCGAAACCGAGACGCCGAAGGCCAGCTTGTGCTCGCGTCCGAAAAGCTGGAACGGGCCGGAGACGTAGACGTCGCCAAGGTACTGCTTGTAGTCCGAAGGATAGATACCGGCCATGCCGTAGACGCCCTCGCCGGTCTCGCGATCAGGGTAGCCGTATGCATAGAGTAGCTTGGCGTTCTCCTGGAAACGGCGGTAGGTCGCGATGCTGGTGGCCGACCAGCCTCCGCCGAAATCATAGACCAGTTCGCCGAATACGCTTTGGTCCTTGGTATTCCAGTAGGTCCAGTCGGCCGAGGTCGTCGCCGGGCGCTTGAGGTCGATGCGGGCGCCGTCGGTGTAGACCAGCGGGATCGCGCCCCACAGCACGCCATCGGCGTCGTTTTCCTGTCGGGTGTAGCCCACCGTCGCGCGTAGTGACGGGGTGGCCTGCCAGCGCAGGATGGCGCCGTAGACGTCGCGGTTGACGTGGTTGTACGAAAGGTAGCCGTCGCGGTCCTCGTGCGCATAGATCGCGCGTACCGCCAGCGTGTCGGTGAGGGGCACGTTGGCGTCGCCCTCGACGCGCCAGTAGTCTCGCGTGCCCACTTGCGCCGAGCCGGTGATCTTGAGTTCGTCGGTCGGCCGCTTGCGCACGTAGTTGACGGTGGCGGACGGGTTGCCGATCCCGGTCATGATCGCGTTGGCGCCGCGCACGATCTCGACGTTCTCGAACAGCGCGGTGTCGAGGTCGCCGAACTGGATGCCCCAGGCGAGCGGCAGGCCGATGCCGTCGACCTGGAAGTTCGACACGTCGAACCCGCGCGAGGAGAAGTAGGTGC
The DNA here is from genome assembly GCF_000293195.2 of Sphingomonas sp. LH128. Lineage (NCBI taxonomy): Bacteria > Pseudomonadati > Pseudomonadota > Alphaproteobacteria > Sphingomonadales > Sphingomonadaceae > Sphingomonas > Sphingomonas sp. LH128. The sequence goes on along the minus strand of NZ_ALVC01000245.1, from coordinate 5,054 downwards.
GGTCGGTCTCCACCCGCTCGACGTTCACGCCGACCGCCTGCTCCAGCAGGTCGTTGACGTTGGTGATGGCGAAGTCCTCGATGCGCTTGCGGTCGATGATGGTCACCGACTGCGGCGTTTCCTTGACCGACAGCGCCAGCGCGGTGGCCGAACTGGATTGCTCCAGGCCGGCGGTGACGATGATCGTGTCGGCAGCTGGCGCTGGGACCTCGTCGGCATGAGCGGTGCCACATAGGCCGGGTGCGATCAGGAGCGTGCTGGCGAGCAGGGAATGCCGGACGGGCAGGCGCATTGGGACCCTCATCATTGTTGCTGGACTTTTGCGCGCACTTATTTGTCGTGCAAATGAGAGTCAATCGCAATAATGTAGCGCTCATGTTTCGGATGGTCGCAGCAGCGGTTGGGAGCGGTTGGCGGCCCCGGGTTTCTTCGGCGAAGAAACATGGCATACGGTCGAAATGCCTTTGCGTTCTTCGATATCCGCCGCTCCGCCGCTCGCAGCCTGGACTTCCGCTTTCATTGCCGCTCTGGTGGGCTTCGGGGGCACGGTCCCGCTTATCGTCCAGGCGATGCGCGGACTGGGCGCGGACGCGGGGCAGGTCGGCTCCGCGGTGACCGCCTTGTGCCTGGGCATCGCCGTATGCGGCGGGCTGCTGTCGCTGCGCCTGCGGATACCGGTCGTGCTGGCATGGTCGACGCCGGGCGCCGCATTGCTGGTGGCCAGCGCCGGAGCGGTAAGCTGGCCCGTCGCGATCGGTGCGTTTCTTGCGGCGGCCGCGATGATGTGCGTGCTGGCGGTAGTACCCGTGCTGGAGAGGGCGGCGCAGCGGATCCCCGCCTCGGTCGCCTCGGCGATGCTGGCGGGCGTGCTGTTGCCGTTCTGCCTGCAGCTGTTCCGGACCTTGGAAAGCGACGCCCTGCTGGTCTGCGTACTGCTGGTGGTTTTCGTCATCGCTCGCCAGCGGCTGCCGCTCTATGCCCTGTTGCTGGTGCTGGGCGCCGGAATCGCGGTCCTGCTGCTGCGCGGCGATCTCGCCGGTCATCACGGCGGGTCCTTGCTGGGGAGCCTGCGGCCGGTCGCTCCCCGGTTCGACTGGCGCGCGGTGACCTCCATCGGGGTGCCGCTGTTCCTGGTGACGCTGGTGTCGCAGAACCTGCCTGGCCTCGTGGTATTGCGTACGGCCGGCTATGCGCCGGCGCCGCGGCCCTTGCTTCTGAGTACGGGCCTGGCGACGCTCCTGCTGGCACCGTTCGGCGCGCATGGCGTGAACCTTGCGGCGATCACGGCCGCGATCTGTACGGGGTCAGACGCGCATCCCGATGCTGCAGGCCGCTGGGTGGTCGGCGTGATCTATGCCGGTTTCTATCTGCTTCTGGCGCTGTTCTCGACGCCGCTGGTGCTGTTCTTCCTCGCGATGCCCTCATTCGCGATCGCCGCGCTGACCGGGATTGCGCTGATCGCCCCGCTTTCGGGTGCGGTGGAGCAGATGCTGGTCGAGAAGTCCGAGCGCGATGCTGCGATCCTGACGTTCGCAGCCACCGCTTCGGGTGTCTCGCTGCTGGGCGTCGGCTCGGCGTTCTGGGGGCTGCTGGCGGGATTCGCGGCACTGGCGGCAAAATGGGCGTTTGCGCGCCGAAATTGACCTGACGGCCAGCGCCCCGTAATTGCGGGCGCCATGACCGTTACCCGCTTCGCTCCCTCGCCCACCGGGCACCTTCACGTCGGCAATATCCGCACGGCGCTGCACAACTTCCTGCTGGCCAAGCAGGCGGGCGGGCGCTTCCTGCTGCGCATCGACGATACCGACGCGGCGCGTTCGAAAGAGGAATATGTCGAGGCGATCCGTGCCGATCTGGCCTGGCTGGGCCTCCATCCCGAAGGTGAGGAGCGCCAGTCCGCGCGCTTTGTCGTCTACGAGGAAGCCTTCGCGAAGCTGGAAGCAGCGGGCCGCGTCTATCCGTGCTGGGAGACGCCGCAGGAACTGGATTTGCGCCGCAAGGTGCTGCTGGGGCGCGGTCTTCCGCCGATCTACGACCGCGCGGCGCTGAAGCTTTCGGCCGAGGAAAAGGCCGCGAAGATCGCGGCGGGCGACCTGCCGCACTGGCGCTTCCTGCTCGATCATGAAGAGCAGATCGCCTGGGACGACGGCGTGCGCGGGGCGCAGAAATTCGACGCCGCGCAGATGAGCGATCCCGTCGTGCGCCGCGCCGACGGTTCGTGGCTCTACATGTTGCCCTCAGTGATCGACGACATCGCCATGGGCGTGACCAGCATCCTGCGCGGCGAGGACCATGTGTCCAACACCGCGGCGCAGGTGCAGATGTTCACTGCGCTCGGCGCTCCGGTGCCTGCGTTCGCGCACGAGGCGCTGCTGGTGGGGACCGAGGGGAAGCTGTCGAAGCGTCTCGGCTCGCTGGGCGTCGCGCATCTGCGGGAAGTCGGGATCGAGCCGCAAGCGCTGGTGGCGCTGCTCGGACGGCTGGGGACGAGCGATCCGGTCGATCCGCTGCTGGGGCTGGAGGAGTTGGCGGGGGCCTTTGATCTTTCGCACTTCGGCCGCGCGCCTGCGCGGTTTGACGAGGCGGAACTGGAGCGCGTGAACGCCGCTGTAGTCCATGCGCTTGGCTTCGGTTCCGTGGCCGCGCGGTTGCCCCAAGGCATGGACGCGGCGGCTTGGGAAGCGATTCGTCCGAACCTCGCCAAAGTGGGCGAGGCGGCCGACTGGTGGGCCGTCGTGACCGGGCCGGTGGCTGCGGCGGAATTGTCCGATGAGGACCGTGCCTATTGCGCGCAGGCTGCTGATACGCTGGCCGGGCTGGAGTGGGACGAGGGCATCTGGAAGGCGCTGACGGGGGCGCTCAAGGACGCCACCGGGCGCAAGGGAAAGGCGCTGTTTCTGCCTTTGCGTCAGGTGCTTACGGGCATGGAGCATGGGCCGGACATGGGCGCCCTGTTGCCGCTGATTGGGCGCGATGCGGCGTTGGAGCGCCTGCAGGCGGCGGGGTAAGGCCCACCCCGCTGCGACTAACTACGCCTGAGGCTTCGTAAGTCTCTCTCCCCTCCCGCATGCGGGAGGGGCTGGGGGTGGGTTCTGTTCGCGCAACATAAATTCCATTTACACCGCCCGCGCTTGCCGCTAGTGGCGCGGTCATGTTCGTGAAGCCGATCATTATTACCACCCCGAAACCGACCGCGTCCGCGCGGTGGGCGTCGGTGTGCTGGTACTGAACGGCACAGAGCGACACTCACCCCGCACTTAACGGCACGCGGGGCTCTCCAAACGAAGACACCAGACCCTCGCGCTGCTCCACTACTAAGTAGGAGACGCATAGGTCATGGCAGCTAAGTTTACCCCCGGTCAGAAGCTCAACGTCGGCGTCGTCGGCGCGACCGGGCTCGTCGGTTCGATGATCCGCGAGATCCTCGCCGAGCGCAATTTCCCCGTCGCCCAGCTTCGCCTCTTCGCCTCGGCCCGTTCGGCGGGCAAGGCAATCGACGGCGTGGTCGTCGAGGATGCGGCGACTGCCGATTTCTCGGGGCTCGACGTCGTGCTGTTCTCGGCCGGTGGTTCGACCGCCAAAGAACTCGCGCCCAAGGCCGCTGCGGCGGGGGCGATCGTGATCGACAATTCCTCGGCCTTTCGTTCGGACCCGAAGGTGCCGCTGGTCGTCGCCGAAGTGAACCCGCATGCACTGGCGAACCTGCCCAAGGGCATCGTCGCCAACCCGAACTGCACGACCATGGCGGCGATGCCGGTGCTGCGTCCGCTGCATGACGAGGCGGGGCTGAAGCGCCTGATCGTCTCGACCTATCAGGCGGTGTCGGGCGGTGGTCTCGAAGGCATCGAGGTGCTGGCCAGCCAGATCGAGCACGTCGGCGACCGTACCCGCGAACTCGCCGCCGGTGACACCGCGCCGCTGCTGCCCGAGGCGAAGAAGTGGGCGGTGCCGATGGCGCACAACGTCGTCCCGCTGAACTACGTCTATGCCGAGGACGGCTACACCGAGGAAGAGATCAAGCTGCGCGACGAGAGCCGCAAGATCCTCGAAATCCCGGGCCTGCCGGTTTCGGGTACGTGCGTGCGCGTGCCGGTGTTCACCGGCCACTCGCTGTCGATCAATGCCGAGTTCGAGCGTCCCGTCAGCGTCGAGCGTGCGCTCGAACTGCTGGGCAGCGCGCCGGGCGTGGTAGTGACCGAAGTGCCCAACCCGCTGGAGGCCACCGGCAAGGACCCCGTGTTCGTCGGCCGCGTGCGCAAGGACCCGGGCGTGGAGAACGGCCTCGCGCTGTTCCTGTCGAACGACAACTTGCGCAAGGGCGCGGCGCTCAACGCGGTGCAGATCGCCGAAGCGCTGATCGGGTAAGCTGTCGTCGTCCCGGACTTGATCCGGGACCGGTGGCTGTCTTTAGGTGCGTGTTGGCCGTGAGCCGCCCTGCCGACAGGTGGGCTATTCACGGCCAGCGGTCCCGGGTCGAGCCCGGGACGACGTTTTATTCCATGAACCAGCCGTGGCTCGCCACCAGCGACTGGCCGGTCAGCGCGTTGGTCGGGAAGCCGGCGAAGAACAGCGCAACCTGCGCGATGTCGTCCACGGTGGTGAACTCGCTGTCCACGGTGCCGCCCAGCATCACGCGGCTGATGACTTCGTCCTCGGAAATACCCAGTTCCTTCGCCTGCTCCGGGATCTGCTTGTCGACCAGCGGGGTGCGCACGAAGCCGGGGCAGATCACGTTGGTGCGCACGCCCTTCTTGCCGCCTTCCTTGGCGATTACGCGGGAGAGGCCCAGCAGACCGTGCTTGGCGGTGACATAGGCGCTCTTGAGCGGGCTCGCCTCCTTGGAGTGCACCGAACCCATGAAGATCACCGAGCCCGACCCTTGCGCGTACATGTGCGGCAGCACCGCCTTCGAGGTCAGGAAGGCGCCGTCGAGGTGGATCGCCAGCATCTTCTTCCAGTCGGAATAGGCGTAGTTCTCGACCGGGTTGACGATCTGGATGCCGGCGTTGGAGACCAGCACGTCCACCGTGCCCCAGGCGGCGACGACTTTGGCG
>NZ_ALVC01000244.1:0-1873 GCF_000293195.2 Sphingomonas sp. LH128 | reverse complement strand
TTACAGGGGCAATGACGCGCTTGGAGAGCGCCAAAGACTGGATCGACAGCACTCGCTGCTCGTCGTCGCCTGCAACATAGGGTTCGCTCCCCGAGCATTGCGAACCGTCCGCATCTCATGCCTCCCTTGGCGAGACAAATCGGGTGCGACATCGGGACAGAGAGAATGTTGCGGATCATACGCTAGAGAACCAAGCTTCGCTGCCCTCACAGCAAGCGGTTCCTGCCGATGGCGCTATTGCACAACTCCGAGCGACAGCCGCGAGATATAGCTGACGGTCGGCACTTTGGAGTGAGCGGGAAAACGCTCTGGAGCAGGTCGCGCAGGGTCTGCTTCTGGCGCTCGGGCGGCCAACCGGCCCGATCCTGCGACACGAGCGAAGCTATCCCGTTGACGAGAATCTGGATGCGGGTCGCGGCCAGAACGCAGTCGACGGCTTCGGGAAATTGCCCCGCGTCCTGGGCGCTCTTGATAAGGCGCAGGAACAGATGGTGCGCGTTGCTGGTGCCTTCGCGCCATTCGCGTGTCACATCGGGTTCGGCCGGTGCCATGCCCCAGAAGGCGAACCAGGTGTGCCAGTTGCGCCAGCGCTCCTCGGTGGTCGGCAGCAGCTCTTCCAGCGTCTCAAGCAGGGGGCGGTTGGTGCGGACAGCCTCGTCGATCAGCCCCTCGGCCATCCGGCGCGCGACCTGATGGGTGAAGACCAGCATTTCCAGCTTGCTGCTGAAATAGTGCGAAACGACCGTTGTGCTGTATCCAACGCGGGAGGCGACTTCGCGGATCGTGACGGCCTGCACTCCCTGTTCGTAGACCAACTGGTCCACGACCTGGGCGATCTGCAGTCGGCGCTCGTCATGGTCGACTACGCGCGGCATGCCGCCTCAGCCCGATTTTCGGTGAAAGTGCATGACCCCGCGCATAGACCAGCGCGGGGCCTCGCGGCAATCGGGGACATCGAGATTGTCAGCATGATTTTCGGTCGGAGACGGAAAGGGCATGCGGTGCAACGTTAACCGCTGCCTTGGCCGCGCCGTCTGGTGACCGCGAGGACAAGCCATTGAACAAGGGCCGCCATGCCTGACCTGATTAGCACATGCGTCAAGGATTTGAGCCTGCCCCAGCGCTAATGCGATCGACTTCCGCATGAACTTCGACTTCTTCATGCAAAATCTCCAGCTTCCCTTAGCTTCGATTTTGCGAGATTCCTTTCGACCCCACCGGTGGTGTTGCCCGGGGCAGGATCAGTTTGGGTAGGCCCGAGTCAGGCTGCTCAGGCGGTCGCGGATGTCTTGGGGCACGCGGAATTCGTCGCGGTGGTAGTCATTGCGCCCGGCGACCGATTCCTCGACCAGATCGTCGTGAAGGCTGCCCATCAGCCCATTGATCGCGCTGAGGAAGCGAGACATGCGGAATATCCTCTCGTCGGGTTCCAGCGTGCGCATGGTGTCGTAGAACGAGACCTGACGGCTGATGATCTTGCGCATGGCGTGGAAGCGGTGCGCGGTCAGCTTGGCCTCGCCCAGCCCCTCGCCCAGCCATAGCCTGAGGCGGCCGACTTCGGCGCGGCGGAAGCGCAGGAACCCTTCGGCGCCGTCCAGCCGCACACCCGCGACTTCGCGCTGTACGGCGATCCACACGGAGCGCATCAGCAGCATCCGCAGCAGCAGCGCATAGCCCAGCACCGCCGTTCGGCGCCCGTTGCGGTAGGAGTCTTGCAGGTGTCCCATCACCGCCACCGTCGCGCGGAACAGCAGCGGGGCGCGGTGGTTCCTGCCGTAGAGGACGAGGGCGAAGCGCAAGTGCTTGTAGCGTGCGCGGATCAGCTTGTAGCGCCGCCGCGCGTCGGACGGCAGATCGCCGGTCAGCAGCAGCG
>NZ_ALVC01000243.1:0-1761 GCF_000293195.2 Sphingomonas sp. LH128 | reverse complement strand
CCGGCGCATTGCCTCAATAGAATTGTTCCCCAAGGCATAGTCGTTGCCTCATCAAGAATGCTCCCGAAGATATTGATTGTGGAGCAGACAAATGAGGAGGGTCAGCATGATGACGCGCGACGACATGATTGCAGCAACTGGCGAGCGGTATCGAAAAGGCGATCGCGCGAATCGAGGGAAGATCCTCGATGTATTCACGGCCATTACAGGCTTTCACCGCAAGCATGCGGCCCGGATCCTGCGCGCTACAGGGCGGCGTGAGCGGGGCGCGCCAAGACCGGAGATGCGTCTCTACAACGACGAGATGGACGGCGCGCTGGTGACGCTGTGGGAGGCCTCTGACCGGGTCTGTGGAAAGCGGTTACACGCAATGCTGCCGCTGCTTGTCGAGGCCATGGAGCGCCACGGACATATGACCCTGCTACCAGCCATCCGGGCTGGGATCCTTACCATGAGTGCGGCGACAATCGATCGCCGTCTGGCGCCGTTCCGCGAAGGGGCCAAGCGGCGGCGACGGGCACCACCGTCGGCGGCCGTGAAGGCAGCGGTCCCGGTCCGCACCTTTGCAGACTGGGGTGACCCGTCACCGGGGTTCTTTGAGGCAGATCTAGTGGCCCATTCGGGTCCGTCCGCAGATGGAAGATTTGTCCAGACCCTGACTCTCACGGACATTGCCAGCGGGTGGACCGAAACGATGCCGATTCCGTTTCGCGAGCAAGAGTATCTGGTGCAGGCACTGACCAAGCTGCAGCGATCACTTCCGATGCCGATCCTTGGGCTGGATACTGACAACGACACGGTCTTTATGAACGAAACTATTCAGGCTTGGTGTGCAGTTCATAATATAACCTTTACCCGTTCTCGCCCGTATCACAAAAATGACCAAGCGTGGGTAGAGCAGAAGAACGGATCCGTGGTCAGAAAGCTGGTTGGATATCGTCGATATGAAGGGCTCGAAGCCCTCCAAATTCTTGAAAATCTCTACGCCGCTTCGCGCCTGTTTGTAAACTTGCTTCAACCATCCTTCAAACTGATCTCAAAGGAACGTCATGGCGCCAAGGTTATCAAACGCTACGATAAGCCGGTCACGCCCTGTCAGCGTCTCCTTGCAGATGCCCGAGTCAGCAATGCTATCAAGACACAGTTGTCGACCATGCAGGCGAGCCTGGATCCCATCGACCTGCTCGCACGCATGCGTCATTGTCAGCAGCAACTGCTCAATCTTTCACAGGATGAGCAGGTTGAGGGGGCAATCCAGCCGGACGCGCGGCTTGGGGACTTTCTGGCGAGCCTCAAGGATGCTTGGCATTCCGGCACCCTGGAGGAACCGGCGCGTCCACAGCGTACTTGGAGGACCCGCGTCGATCCCTTCGCGGCGACGGCAACCGAGGTGACCGCCCTGTTCGAAAGCGCCATGGGGCAAACGTCTCGTGATTTGTTTGAACAGCTTTGCGCGGACCACCCCGGCCTGTACCTCCCAGGCCAGTTGAGGACTTTCGAACGACAGCGCAAACGGTGGCGAGCAGCGAAAGCCGACGCACTGATCCTCGGGGCTGCCGCAGTGGCGGCTGAATAGTGGCGCGAACGGCGCTCCATCCATTGCCTGTTCGCGCGCCGCTTCGCTACGCTCCGCAACCCGCGAACAGGCAATGGATGGAAAGATCTGGCCCAATCGGCTATGGGAACCATTCTGATGAGGCAACGGCAAACGCCTCGGGAACATCTTTGCTTGAGGCAACACGACCGGCCATCGTAGTTGTC